>DASVUU010000769.1:0-11831 GCA_036386935.1 Cytophagaceae bacterium
ATATGAATTATTATACCGCTAGAAATTACCTGAAGGAGGCGAAGGAATTTTATGAACACGGTGATGATTATTGGGCAACTGAATACACCAAAAATGCTTTGATTTATGATAATAAATATGCAGATGCTTATCTATTCAAAACGACCTTATTTTTAAAATGGAATAATTATGAGGCATGTATTGCCCCAATAAGATCTGCAATAAAATACAGCGATGAACCAACGGAAGAAATGTATTTTGTATACGGAAAATGTTTGTATAAAACCGGGGCAAAAGAAGAAGCTTTTCCACATCTTTTAAAGGTTTATGAATCGGATCCCAAAAAAGACAGCCTCGGCATGTTTATAGGAGATATTTATGCAAATACCAAACTGGACTATGCATCCGCCGCACGGGCGTATAAGATGTTCTTTGATAACCACCGAAATAGCGTGGATGCCGCTCTTGGAGTTGCTGATGCGTATTACAAACTCAATAAATTTAAAGAATCTACGGATTTTTATAATATCGTTTTGAGAATAAATGATGAAAACCCGGATGCCCTTTATGGAATTGCAAAATGCTGCTTTAAAGATGAAGGCTTATTTCAGGAAGGATGTAAAAATGCCTTGATGGCTTCGAAGTTAGGCAATACTAAAGCGGACGTGCTTTTAGCTACATATTGCAGAGATTCTAGTACTGCTGTGACAAATTCATTGCCGTAGGATTAAATATATCTAAAGAGAAAATTCTGGAGTGTCTCCCAGAAACTACCAGATAGGGAAGATTCCAACCAAGCGCTTTAAGTTCAATTTCTTCAGGGCCTGCTTGACCAGGGGAACGTCTGATTGTTTCCATAAAAAACTGTGATTCATTTTTCTTCTTAGCCTATATCTTGTAATATTTGTTACAGCAGCACACGTAACAAAACGCTCCATGTATATAAATTTAACGGTTATTTGATCTGTTTGTTAGCGGCACTTTGATAAAACAAATTTGGTTATAAAAACAGGCTAAAACCCTAAAACCCTAAAGTTCCTCTTACATCTAAGGCAGCTAATCTAAAATAGTTCATCATTTAGGGAGTTATCAGTATTTTAGTGAGCTCAGCCGTTTTTCCGCCCTCGGAGTGACATTGTGGGAGAGTTATCGTTCCTGGGGGTTTACAAATAATGATCAATTTTTTCTTTCCACAAACGTCATGCAAACGTGAGGAAGTGTAATTGTTTCTTCAATGTGAGTGAGTTGATGTTTAGAAACGATTATTGCTCATTTCAAAATTACGGATTCCCCGTCCCCTCGGAAAGACATTATGGAAGAGTTATCGATCTTGAGTGTTTACAAATAATGATGAATATTTTGCTTTCCACGAATGTCATCCTGACGTAAGGAAGGATCTGGCTTTTTTCCTCGGTAAGTTTGCTAATTTTTGAAATTTATTATTGCTCATTCCAGAATTATAGATTCCTCGTTCCTCGGAATGACATTATGAAAGAGTTATCGATCCTGGGTGTTTACAAATAATGATGGATATTTTGCTTTCCCCAAACGTCATGGTAATGTGAGGAAGTATAAGTTTTTTTTGATAGGAGTGAGTTGATGTTTAGAAACGAATATTGCTCATTCCCTAACTATATATTCCTCGTCCCTCAGAATGACATTATTGATAGATTGTTGATTCTGTGTGGTTTACAAATCATACCAATTTTGTAAGTTATATGCCATAACCGTTAAATTGCAAATATTTTTATAGCATTTTTTATTTAAATAATGCTAGCTGCAGCTTCTTTATTCTTTACGTTCAATATTTTGAACGTATTTTAAAAATAGAATTCCAACAACAATAATATAATTTAAAGGGCGTTATCGAATTTCTTTTTTGAAAATGTTTACTTTTAAAAAAACATTGTACTAAGAATTTGTGCTCGATGTCGTCACTATCTATTAAAAATATAGGCTTCTGCCTTCTTTGTTCCTTTTTCTTCTCATTGGTAGGATTTAGCCAAGACAAAAGATTTACCATTAGCGGCTATCTAAGGGAGAAAGGTAGCAGAGAAAGCATTCCAGGTGCACTTGTATCAGTGCCGACACTTAACACGGGAACGAGCACCAATGCTTATGGGTTTTACTCTATTACCCTACCCGAAGTGGATAGCATTACCCTCGTATTCACTATGACAGGATATAAGGTGACGCCCTACAAAACCGCGTTAAGAAGCAACATAAATTTTGACCTGGATTTGGAGCCAGAAACGGAGGAGATGGAGCAGGTTGTGATAGAAGGCGAAAGGCCTCAAGAAAAGCTAAGCGAGAACGTGCAAATGAGCGCGATTGACATACCTATCCAGCAAATAAAATCCATCCCCGCTTTCTTAGGTGAAAAGGATGTAATGAAGGTCATTCAGCTGATGCCGGGTGTACAAAAAGGAAGTGAGGGTTCCAGCGGTATATATGTGAGAGGCGGCGGCCCCGATCAGAACCTGATTATTTTAGATGACGCTGTAGTATACAATGCCAATCATTTGTTTGGTTTCTTTTCATTGTTCAATGGAAGTGCCCTCAAGAGTGTCGAGCTATATAAAGGGGGTTTCCCTGCAAGATATGGAGGACGCTTGTCTTCTGTAATTGAGATGAACATGAAGGATGGTAATAAGGAGAAATTATCAGGAGAAGTAGGAATAGGCCTTATTGCTTCTCGTTTCACTATGGAAGGGCCACTTAAAAAGGGAAAGTCTTCGTTCCTAGTCTCTGGAAGGAGAACCTATATCGACTTGCTGATCATGCCATTTCTACCAAAGGATAGCAAAGGTGGATATTATTTCTATGACTTAAATGCCAAATTGCATTTTGACCTTAACCGAAAAAATAAGTTATATTTAAGCGGATACTTTGGAAGAGACAAGTTCTATTTAAAATATAAGGATGATCAAAATTCAAGTGAAGCAGCCATATTTTGGGGTAACGCTACTACAACAGCACGATTAAATCATTTGTGGACAGATAGATTATTTTCAAACAGCTCTCTAATCTTTAGTAATTTTCGTTTTACAGTTTCTGTCAAAGATAATTATGAGGATCAACAGTTTTCTGCGCAATACAATTCTGGAATAAGGGACTTTACTTTCAAACATGACTTTGATTTCTTGCCTAATCCGAATCATAAAATTAAGTTTGGCTTGGCACTTACTCATCACACCTTTACGCCTGGCGCCTCTGTCGTTAAATCAAACGATATAAGTGAGCGGACAGGGTCGCAGATTTATTCATTTGAAGGTGGGGCTTATGGAGAAGACGTAATAAAGGTAAATCAACGCCTCACCATTGCCCCAGGTATCAGGATATCCCAATTTCTTGTTCGAGGTAAGAATTATCTAAATGTAGAACCACGCTTTTCGTCTACATATAAGATAGCAGATAATCTTGCAGCGAAAGCGTCGTATGCACAAATGAATCAATACCTTCACATGCTTTCTAATACCTCTATTGGTCTGCCAACAGATCTCTGGGTGCCAGCCACCGATAGGATAAAGCCGCAGCGATCACAGCAAGTGGCAGCCGGTCTGGTAAGAGACTTCCCTCAAAAGAACTTTTCTGTTTCGCTAGAAGGATACTACAAGAAGTCTGATAACATCATTGGATATAAGCCCGGCGCAAGTTTCGTTGTTTTTGAGGACAACGATAACCGGGAGTTTGAGTACGAGCGGACCGTTACCTCCGGACAAGGATGGTCGTATGGAATGGAGTTTTTGATACAGAAAAAATACGGCAAGTTTTCAGGATGGATAGGTTATACACTTTCCTGGACTCAATTGCAATTTGATTCTATCAATAACGGCAGAAAGTTTTATGCTAGATACGACAGAAGACACGATATCTCGGTAGTAGGGATTTACAAAATAAGTGAAAAGGTCACCTTATCGGCTACTTGGGTTTACGGCACTGGGAATGCAATTACTCTGCCCATTGGAACCTACCATACCAATACTTCCAGAGAATTAGTGCCTAGAAACAATTCTTTTGGAAATCAACTTTTTCCAGGCACTACAGAATATAGCGAGTGGAATGCTTTTCGAATGTCAGCCTATCATAGGTTAGACTTGGGTATACAATTACATAAAACGCTAAAGTGGGGAGGAGAGCGAACCTGGGAGTTCAGTCTGTATAATGCCTACAGTCGCCAAAATCCTTTCTATTATTTTATCGATTACGGTAGGTACAGAAACTCACTTAGCCAGGTTGCTTTGTTCCCTTTGTTGCCTTCGTTGTCTTATACCTTGAAATTCTAAAACTCAATAAACGGTATCCCTTGCGATATCGTCAAAAAGATACTTATTATGCCTAAAATTATTCTTTATTGTTTTATAACACTTATTATCACTTCATGTATTAAGGAAGTGAAAAATATAAAGCTTCCCGATAACAATAGTCAGAAAATAGTGGTGGAATGCTTCATTTCTCCAGAGTCGGATTCTATTTCAGCTACTCTTTCTTTGTCCTTGCCCATCTTTGGAGATAACACACAAAGGGTTGTTCCTATTATTGAAAATGCAACAGTGACCTTATCAGATGGAACTAATTCGTATAACATACCTTTTGTTGACAGTATTGGTAAATACTTCTCAAAGAGCCTTCCATTTGCAATCGCGCCAGGTAAGACCTATTATCTTACCGTTACTACGATTGATGGGAAGACCGTAAGCGCAAAGTGTACCGTGCCCATAAATGCCGCAATACCGACATCATTTACTATAATTCCTAGATCAGACAGGCCTAATTACTCTTCCACAAATCTCAAGGTGGAATGGCAGGATATCCCAGGTGAAAAGAATTTTTATTTTCTGACTATAGTATCACAAGACTCGACACGCGAAAATACATATCCTCAGCCGCTCTATTTGTATAATAATATTTTGACTGACGAACAACGCGATGGTAAGCTAATTGTATACCGCGAGGATGATGTGTTTTCTTTGAACGATACAAGTGCGTATTTTGTGTTAGAACTACTCACCATGGACTATAATGCCTACGAATTCAAACGTACCCAAGTATTAAATGAGGACAATGGCCCCTTCACCACCCCAGTCAATGTGCATTCAAATATTCAAAATGGATTGGGTGTATTTGGGGCATATAGGAAGATGGTTTTGGTGAAATAGAAATTTTTTCTATTTGTAGCGCTCTGCATCCATGTCAAATTCACTCACTACCGTTCGTATCTTTGGCTGCAGATTCGCAAGTTATGAACTAACTTTCACACGGATGTGTAATCCAATACCAAAAGTATGTTTAACGAAGGTTGCCATCAATACAAATACGCGAGTGACTTTGCCGGTCGACTTGGTTGATGTTTTCTCCGGCTTTATTTATAGCTAGAAAGTTTTACCTATTAACAAAGCCGTAAGGGTTTATAATGATGCAAATGATTGGAGGATGTCTATCTTAGCGGTAAAGATTATTAACGGCACTGGTAAGGACTGCTGGATATAGCAATTCGGTAGTAATATTAGGAATGGAGAACTTAACGCTTAAACCAAATAAAACAATCGATAATTATGAAAAAACTAAAATTTGATGTGAGTATTAATGCGCCATCAAATAAAGTCTATGATTTGATGCTGGGCAATAGCAATAAATCAACTTATGAACAATGGACTGCTTTATTCAATCCCACATCTACTTACGAGGGAGATTGGGTTAAAGGCAGTAAAATGTTATTCCTTGGGATTGACGAGGAAGGAAAAAAGGGCGGTCTGGTATCAGAGATAGTTGAAAACATACCTAACCGTTTTGTTTCGATTAGGCATTATGGGCTTTTACAAGATAATCTGGAAATTACAGAAGGACCCCAAGTAGAAAAATGGGCAAATGGATTTGAAAATTATACCTTCGAAGAAAAGAATGGAACTACCATAGTTACAGTTGATTTAGACACTACAGAAGAGTTTTTAGATTACATGAAGCAGACCTACCCGAAAGCATTAGATAAATTGAAAGAAATATCTGAAAGTTAAACGAGACCAACCAAAACAATGGCGAAGAAAAAGACCCAACTATCCCTGCTCTTTTGAACTACGACTTAAACCCAGAATCTGAGTTTTCGATACGGGCTGTATAACTAGGAATCCAAAGGTGTATTCATTTTTAGCTAATTTGTGATGCTAGATATAAAATCAGAGATGGAGAGAAGTTCCTCTTTGTGTCTTTTGCTAAGTCCAAAATACAGGTAAAACATGAAAGTGCATGAGTTATTGTTAGATTGCCCATGGGTTTAGCTAAGGATTTTGCTGATTTCAATCGTTATAAAGATACACCTATCCATTTTTGGTAGAAACAGGTTGCAAATTTGGGACGGCGAGGTAACTTGCGCTGGAAACTTCACTGCCCACCATGAATTGCACTTTAAAGGTTCTAATTATCCTACTTTTCGAAGCTGGGCATTTGCTTGCTCAAAGTAATAGCTCTATAGCAACATTGAAGCCTTCATTCGTAAACTTTTCACCTACAAAACTTAGGGTTTATTTAAAGGAGTTACCTTCAGAAGAAGAAAAGTCCAGAAGTATTTTTCTATGGATTAGTCATAACATAAAATATGATTTGAAGAGGATCGTAAATCACAATGAGGAGATCGTGCCTATCAAGAAAATATTGCAATCTAAGAAGGCAGATATGCACGGCTATGCCAATCTATTTCACACTCTCTGTGGAGAGGCAGGTCTCAAATCTTTCATTATACCGGGCTATTTAAAGCCACCGAGTTTAGACGTCAAAGAAAAGTTTTATACACAAAATCATTTTTGGAATGCCTTTAAAGTCGAGGACAAATGGTTTCTCGTAGACCTGCCGTTTTCTGCAGGAGCTATAGACACGAAGAATAGAGGGGTCCGAAAATTTCTCTATCGAACCTTTAAAGTACCCTACTTGGATAACAAAATAGAGTTTCGCAAAAAGTTTACAGAGGAATATTTTAAGGTTGCTCCGGAATCTTTTGTTACTACACATTTGCCGACAGACTCTATGTGGCAACTTTTGACCTGCCCTGTGCCTATGAAGGTATTTGAGGACACCGTAAAAAATAGTATTACAAAATACCTCATAACTAGAAAAACGGATGGTGACAGTTGTATCAATTTCGATCAGAAGATCGATCGACTCATTACAGAATCCCTTTTAGAGCAGGTGAAAATCACTGGTGAAAATAGCTACCGCTTTGCAAATGCTAATAATAGGATCTTAGCCAACGCCTATTTTTTCTATGGGGCTAATCTGATTGGCGACTATGCCAACTACGACAAAATAAATAAAACGGTCCAGAAAGAACGGTTAAAAGAAGGACAAAAGTATATCGTACGCTCGTTGCCCTATTATAAAAACTTTAAGCGAGACAATAAGGCAATTCAAGCGTTTCAAACAAAAAAGAATGAAAAGCGTCACAAATTAGTGATGGATGCAAATAAGAAATTTATCTCCGAAAACAACAAAAACCTCACGGCCAATTCTAGAACCAAGGCAAAGAAAGAGATCGCCAATGAAAAGATTGATAAAAACATCGAAAAGCTACTTCTAAAAAGTAGAGCGCAAGCAAAGTATGCCTCTAAAGGCGGCAGCGTAGCTTCAAGAGATACGCAGTTAAAGAATTTAAAGGTTTGGGGTGATTCTATTGTTTATAATGCTGCCGTTATAAAATCATTGAGTGACAGCATATCAGTTTTAGAAGATATGTCTTCTTCCAATTACAGATTATTGTTTGATATGTATAGTACCAGTTCAAAAACAATACAAAAAAACATAAATGCTCACATGTCACTGCAACCAGATGAGGTTATAGAAGAGGGCATCGCCGAGCTACAGCAAATAAAAAAAGGGATAGCCGGAGCCAAGAAAGACAACGCCAAGATAAAGAGTTCATTTCGATCGATAGAACTTCAGATGAATAAAGCTTCTATTGAGTTTAATAAGCTAGTTGTAAAATTTGAAAACGTAGTGAAGCAAATGAATTTACCGGCCGACGCAATGCCTCAATTGGAAATGATAAATAATCATGAATTAAAAGCTCTGAGTCTTAGTAAGGAGAGGGAATACAACAAGCTTGATTTGGTCATGATGCGGTCGGAGAATAAATGGATAAAAAATGAAAATAAGCTTCTCAGCGCTGAGGGAAAGGCCGAAGGAAATCGCTTTGCTTTTGTAAAGTATAGGATCGACTACCGATATAAGTTATACGAGGAGCGAACCGATAAAAAGATAGAAGCCGGCCAGCACTATAGTAAAAGCATAGTAAGGGATTGAGGTGTAGGACGGTTCTTTTCTTAATTATGAAAGTAGCTTGGCACCCAATTCTAGATTCGGACCGTTAGTATTTAAATATTCTAATAAAGAAAATGATTAGTACAACCTATATTCTAAATTAAAAACTACCAAAGTCCGTCTCTCCTAATCCCCCAGTCATCCGTTCGAAGTGGGGATGATGGAAATCCTTCTTTATTAAACAAACTAAAAAGAGGATTCTCTCCCCAACCATATCTTACAGATTGAGGACAGTTTACTTTGGGACTGAAGACCAACACTTTGTTGCCTCTGATTTTTGCGTCGGCCCAATAGAACTTTTTATCTAATCCTGCAATGCTAAAGCCTTTGGCTGTGTCATTCTTAAAGACTAGTCCTGAACCTACATTGTCAAAAGTTATTTCAACCGTGTCGTGGTTCACTCTATATGACCTGTATTCTGGGCCGCCAATGATCAAGTTGCTTTTTCCATATAGGTTTTTCTGTGCTATCATGGCAAGGCGCTCACCCATGGGCTTTTTATTTTTCGGATGTAAATCATCATCTCCAAGGTCCAAAGTTACGGCCATGGCGGTGTTGGGCAGACTAAGCGCCTGCTCTTGTGATTCCCTCAAAGTAGACCAAAAGTCTTCCATAGGATTCGTTTGCTTTTTACCAAACCCAGGCAGCTGTACAAAATAGAATGGCAGGTACCCCTGTTTCCACCTTTGTCTCAAATCATTTATGAACGTTCTAAATTGTTCTCGGTAGCGGAAGGGGTTAGCCCAATTATGTTCCCCTTGATACCAGATAAATCCTTTGATGCCGTAAGGAATGATCGGATTAATCATAGCATTGAAAACAACAGCAGGTTGGTGTGGTGTTTCTTTGGCATAATTTATAGGCACTGTGTCTTTTCCAGTCTTGCTTTCTACTTCAGCTATGCCTCGCTCGTTGTAAGGCAATGATTTGTTGGCCTCCATGCTTGTATGTGATTCTATATAAGTGCCGCCCCAGGTCACATTGATAATTCCTACAGGTACATTTTCGTCGGTATGGATTTTTTTTGCAAAGCTATAAGCAACTGCAGAAAATCCCTTTGCATTTTCTGAGGTACATGGCACCCATTTTCGATGGGAGGGGTGTTCAATGTGGTGTTCTGCCAGATCATAACGCGGTGTATAAGTGACGGTGCGGGGTACTGTGAACAGCCTGATGTTTTTGTAATTTGCATTTTTAACGGCTTCTTCTCCTCCCGTCATTTCACTTACCGCATATTGCATATTTGATTGCCCTCCGGCATAATACACATCACCAACAATGATATTTTTGAATACCCTTCGGTCAGTACTCGAGCTTATCTCAAGCGTGTATTCTTGGCCTAACTTAGGTTCAGGCAAATATTCCATCCAGTCGCCTTTCGCGTTCGCTCTTGTTGTCAGCAGTTCCCTACCGATTTTTATCTTTACTTCTGCACCTGGCTTAGCTTTCCCCCAGATGGGAGGCCTCATTTCCCTTTGCAAAATCATGTTATCGCTGAAAATAGCTGGAATGGTAAGGCTTTGGCCCGTCACTATATTTTGAAGAAGGGCACTTGCAAGCGTAAAAAGAATAATTCGTTTCATAGTTAAAGCAAACTGAGGCAAAACCTACAAAAATAATTCTTTTTATGGTGGAATTTAAATTTAAAATTTGCTCGTTTTTAGAGCTTTGCTAGTTTCAGGTTAATCAAAGATCTTGGCACCTCTGGTTTGTGCATCATTATCTCATCACCCGGTAATAAATAAGCCATAACATGGTTAGTGCAAAAATGGCGGTGACCTCTTTCTCAGAATTTTTACTGATTTATGTCCTATGGAAAATTCTTTTTGATAGGGTAGCTAATAAGTAACCGTTTTATAACTTTAGAAAGGAATGGCACTAAGAAAACAAGTTATATTTTGTTTTTTATTACTAGCAGTTTACCTAACTGGACAGTCCCAAAATTTTGACACTCTCGTTGACGTAGGAAATTATAAGCTTCACCTTAGCGTACTGCAGGGGAAAGGCATTCCAATTCTGTTTGAAGCTGGCGCAGGTAATGATGGTAGCATCTGGAAACAGTTGCTAAAGCCTCTACATGACTCTCTAGGTGCACCACTTATAACTTATGACAGAGAAGGGTTTGGGAAAAGTGAAATTGATACAACAGATTTAAATATAGTCACTGAGGCAAAAGGATTAGAGATAGCATTACGAAAGCTGGGTTTCGATGAAAAATTTTTCCTGGTGGCCCATTCTTTGGGAGGAAACTATGCCATGGTATTTTGTAATCGGAATCCAAACAAAGTGGTTGGAGGAGTATTTATTGATATTGTTTCTCCACAATTCATGACTAGAAATAAAGCATTGGAAATAAAAAATACTTTTGAGGACAGTCTAGATGTTATAAAAAAAGAAAGCTTAGGATTCTATTATATCATAAAGAACTATGAATACACAAACATGGTAATGAGAGAAGTAGCCCCTTCGATAAAGATACCTCTTACCATTATATGTGCTGATAAACCACCTTTCGACGGAAGCGAAGGTGTCAGATGGAAACAATGCATGAAGAAATTTGCCTCAGAATCAAGTAATAGAAGGTATTTGATCGCTAAAAATTCTGGACACTATATATTTATAGACAATTCAAAACTTGTTATTCGGGAAATTATAAAACGATACAAACAATAAAAAGACTTCTTCGAACATAGGTGTAATCAACCTGAGCGGCCTTTACTAAATTTTGCAGATAAGGAAGCGGACACAGCAAACAAAATAAATGTTATATCATCCATTATTTTCGACTATGAATTAAAGATGTAATTGGATCCTCGGAAGATTGGAGTGATAACTACCGAAGGTTTATTTATTTTGACTGAGGTCCACCTGGGATATATAATTGAGAGGCGCCTATGCCATCCGTCTTTTAAGATTTGCCGTAATTGATTGGGTTGATCGTTCCTTACGCCCTATGAATTCAAATAAAGTCAATTTGAGCAAATTCATCTTACGTTTAACATTATGTAGTTAGCAAAATAAGAGCATACTATCGT
Source organism: Cytophagaceae bacterium (assembly GCA_036386935.1). GTDB lineage: Bacteria > Bacteroidota > Bacteroidia > Cytophagales > Cytophagaceae > DASVUU01. Next base: position 11,322 of record DASVUU010000769.1, read on the forward strand.
AGGGATAAATTGGTAACATAAACTTCGTGTTCTCTATTTTTAATGGCACTTCGCATTTTAAATAATTCGTTCATAATAATACTTGCTTTATCTGCGCTGTCGAATTCTTGGACAATAATTTTACTGCTATCGTTAAGGATGACCCAGAACAAATTGAAAGAACTTTTTCCATCTCTGATATGCTCACTCTTAAAACTTTCGATCTGGTCAAATGCGATAAGGAATTTATCTTTCCGTGATCCAAAATGTTTATTTGATATTTCTATAAACGAATTTCTAAAATCTATAACAACATCGTTATCCCACCGGTCCATTTTCAACTTGTAATAGATAACCATTAGTATGATTATCAGCGAAAACGGAAATGAATAAAGCGCTACAGTAAAATTGCCTTTGGAGGCAGCTAACACCATTAAATAGGGGAGTAAGACTAGTCCTACAAGTATTAAAAACTCCGGAAGTGGTTTTGTGCGCTGAATGGTTATAACTAGATTTTCTGTAGTACACCTA
>DASVUU010000770.1:0-2438 GCA_036386935.1 Cytophagaceae bacterium
TTTCGCGGGAGCAGATTAATATTATTCTCATCACTCAATCTTCTTCAGAGCATAGTATAACGTTTGCTGTTCACCCTGCCGATGCGGTAAAGGCAAAACGCCTTATTGAGCAGGAGTTTGAATTAGAACTGGAAGCGAAAAAAGTTGAATCGCCTGTGATTGAGGAAGATTTGGCCGCCCTGGCTATAGTGGGCGAAAACATGAAAGAAACCCCCGGTATTTCGGGCACACTCTTTCATGCATTAGGAAGAAATGGGGTGAATGTAAGAGCAATTGCTCAAGGCTCATCAGAGTATAACATCTCGGTGATTATCTCACGCCATGATTTAGAAAAGGCATTAAATGCTGTACACGATGCATTTTATACCGACTTAAAGAAGAACTTAAACATTTTTTGTTTAGGTACCGGGAATATCGGGACAACCCTGTTTCGCCAAATACAGGAGCATGCAGACTTTCTACAAGTTCAAAACGGTGTAGCCATTAATGTGGTTGGAATTACCAATAGCCGCAAAATGATATTTAATGCCGGCGGTATCGCTTTGGACAATTGGAAAGACACATTAGAAAATGAAGGGGAGGAAGCCGATTTGGCATTATTTGTTGGCCGCATGCGAGAAATGAATTTACCTAACGCCATTTTTGTGGATAACACCGCCAGCTTAAAACCTATTGCTATGTACGAAGATGTTTTTAAAGCGAATATCTCGGTAGTAACCTGCAATAAGATTGGAAATTCATCTTCCTACAGTCAATATAAAAACTTCAAAGAGCTTTCACAGCTGCATGGTGTCGATTTTTACTACGAAACCAATGTAGGAGCGGGCCTTCCGATTGTTCGTACGTTAAAGGATCTAATGATAAGCGGCGACAGGGTTATTAGGATTGAAGCCATACTCTCAGGAACCATCTCCTTTATCTTTAATAATTTCAAAGGCGATTTAACTTTCCATGATGTGGTAAAACAAGCCCAGGAGAAAGGATACACAGAGCCCGACCCTCGCGATGATTTAAGCGGAACCGATTTCATGCGTAAAATGTTAATTCTTGCCCGCGATGCAGGAAATCAATTGGAACCTGACGATGTTAAAATTGAGAGCATGTTGCCTGAGTCGTGTTTAAAAGCGGCTAGTGTGGAAGATTTTTACACCGAATTAAAGAACAATAACGCGTTTTTCGAAAAGCTTAAAGCCGAAGCCGCAAGCAGTGGTAAAGCTTTAAGATACATCGGAATGCTCGAAGACGGAAAAGTTTCTATATCACTTCAAATGGTGGATGAAACGCATCCGTTTTACATGCTCTCGGGTAGTGATAATATAATATCTTTCACAACTGATAGATACAAAGAACGTCCGTTGGTGGTTAAAGGCCCTGGTGCTGGTGCAGAAGTTACTGCAGCTGGAGTATTTGCTGATATCGTGAATGTTGGAGCACAGTATCCGAATTATTTCTAGGGCCTAAGCCCAGCCCTTTCCTCAGGAGAGGAGGCAAGGCGTACAAGTGTGTTGCTCATTGGACATAGATAATAATTATTAAATATATCGGGCTTTCCGGACTTCCGGACACTCCGTCTTTCCTAAAATTGTAAGCTTAAACGTTCAGACTTTCCGTCTTCCGGACTTTCTGACTAAAATATATGAAAGAATCAATCAGAGTTTTTGCTCCTGCAACCATTGCCAATGTGGTTTGTGGTTACGATATCCTTGGTTTAGCGGTTGACGCACCGGGCGATGAAGTAATTATGCGTAAGCGAGCGGAGCCTGGCGTAATCATTACCAAAATTACCGGAGACAATGGCCGGCTGCCGCTTGACGCGTCTAAAAATACGGTTAGCGCCAGTGTACAGCAGTATTTGCAACATATAGGCCGTACAGATGTAGGGGTTGAAATTGAGCTTCACAAAAAAATGCCTATTGGAAGCGGATTAGGTTCAAGTTCTGCCAGTACAGTGGCTGGATTATTTGCAATAAATGCCCTGTTGGATAATCCCTTAACTAAAATGGAATTAGTTCCTTTTGCCATGAAAGGCGAAGAACTTGCCTGCGGAACCGGTCATGCGGATAATGTAGCACCAGCAATTTTAGGAGGTTTTGTATTAATCAGAAGCTATGAGCCGCTCGACATTATTAAGCTCTCCTATCCTGAAAGTTTACATTGTGCAATCGTTTTCCCGGAAGTTGATGTTCCTACGCGCGATGCAAGGCGAATGATACGAGACAAGGTGGCGTTAAAAGATGCCGTAATTCAGTGGGGAAATATTGCAGGACTGGTATCTGGTTTGTTTATGAAAGACCTTGATTTAATTGGCCGGAGCATGAATGATGTGTTAATAGAGCCAGTGCGGTCTATTTTAATTCCCGATTTTTATAAGATGCGCGAGATTGCATTGGCAAATGGAGCTTTAAGCTTTGGAATCTCTGGTTCAGGGCCTTCAGTAT
>DASVUU010000771.1:0-2640 GCA_036386935.1 Cytophagaceae bacterium
AATACATATGCACGAAACGGCTCAACTCACTCCAATAGTAGGAGGTGTCTTTTATGCCGGTGTTTATAAAGAAATGGAGCATTTTAAGCTTAAACTTTGGGTTCTGCTCGATCTTATTTTTATACAAATCGATCACGTCATTGTAACGGACACCTAACCTTGAGGTATAAAACTCAAATTTGGGCTCTTCATCAGACGCCATCCTAATTCCAAGGTTGCACGACGTATTCACGTGCTGATCGTAAAAGTCAATTTCCTCAAGATTATCTAGGATAGGCATGCAATTGACAAACCCGTCGTTGATAAGATCCACGATGTTTTGAGTGTATTCTGGCCTCTTGAATCCGTTGCAAACTATAAACGTGTTCTTAGACAGCTTTCCTTTCTCGAACAATACGCGTACGATAGGAATATCGAATGCTGATGATGTTTCTATATGTATATCATTCTTCAGACCTTCCTCTAAAACGAACTGGAAGTGGGAGGACTTTGTACAATAACAATAAGTGTATGCACCCTTATAGTCGTTGTTTGCGATAGCGTCTTTAAAAAGCTTTTTAGCCTTTTGAATTTGCGAACTTATCTTTGGGAGGTAACTTATTCTTAGCGGCGTACCGTACTCTTTTACAATGTCCATGACAGGAACATCGTTGAAATGCAACTCGTTATTAGCAACCTTAAATTCTTCTGTAGGGAAGTAAAAGGTTTGCTCAATCAGATCTATATATCTATCCATTAAACTCAGTGGTGTTAAAATTGGTGCAATATTGGTATAAAATTACAATCTTTGCAATCAAGCTTAAGTTAATAAAGTTCAATAACTGCGTATTACCTTTTTTATTTTCTAAAAGACAGTATTTTAGATGCGCAAATTAGCTATTTGTAGACCTTAAGTTAATAATTGAATCAAGACAGAATGAACCTCGAATCGGATTTAAAAACAACGATAGTACAAGCTTTAAAAGAAAGTTTTCAAATAGAATACGACGTTGACCAGATTCTTCTCCAACCAACGCGGGATGAGTTTGAAGGCAGCTTTACCTATGTTACCTTCCCGATTACTAAATTATCTAAGAAATCCCCTGAGGAGACTGGCAGATTGATTGGGGAGTTTTTAGTTTCTCACAATAATACCGTTAAATCCTATAACGTAGTAAAGGGATTTCTAAATATTGACCTGAAGGATACTACATGGCTGGAACTGTTTTATGGCGATGTAGTGCCATCTGAATATGGGCAATCTCCTGCTAACGGGAAAAAAGTATTGGTAGAATATTCCTCTCCTAATACCAATAAACCATTGCACTTAGGTCATCTACGAAATAACTTTCTAGGTTATGCGGTTTCTAACATTTTAAAAGCAAACGGATATGAGGTTTCTAAAGTAAATCTTGTAAATGATCGGGGCATACATATTTGCAAATCGATGCTTGCCTATCAAAAATTTGGAAATGGCGAAACACCGGCATCTTCAGGATTGAAAGGGGATCATCTGATAGGTAAATATTATGTAATCTTTGACAAAGAATACAAAAAACAGATTGAAAGCCTCAAGCAGAAAGGCCTTGATGAAGACCATGCTAAAAAGGCTGCCGGCCTTATTATAGAAGCACAGGAAATGTTGGTACGCTGGGAAAATAAGGATGAAAAAGTGTGGGAGCTGTGGTCTAAAATGAATGGCTGGGTCTATGAGGGGTTCAATGAAACTTACAAGAACATCGGGGTAGATTTTGACAAATACTACTATGAGTCTCAAACTTATTTACTAGGAAAAGGACTGGTAGAAGAAGGACTTGAGAAAAAAGCTTTTTATAAAAAAGATGATGGCTCAGTTTGGGTGGACCTTACTGAGGATGGGCTAGATGAGAAACTCTTGTTAAGAGGTGATGGAACTTCTGTCTATATCACACAGGACCTTGGAACGGCCGAGTTGAAATACCAAGATTTCGGCGCTGAACAGTCTATATATGTAGTAGGCAATGAGCAGGACTACCATTTCAAAGTTCTACAGCTAATCCTTAAGAAGTTGAAAAAGAAGTATGCTGAGGGAATATACCACCTTTCGTACGGGATGGTCGACTTACCGTCGGGCAAAATGAAATCCCGTGAGGGCACCGTAGTGGATGCAGATGAACTTGTCCAGGAAATGGTTGATACTGCCGAACATCATACAAAGGAACTTGGCAAAATTGATGGTTTCACAGAACCGGAGGCAAAGGCGTTGTATCAGACTTTAGGGCTGGGCGCTTTAAAATATTTTCTTTTAAAAGTCGATCCCAAGAAAAGGATGCTTTTTAACCCTCAGGAATCTATAGAATTCCAGGGTAATACTGGCCCATTTATACAATATACCTATGCTCGGATTGCAGCTATTTTGAGAAAAGCTACCTTAATGGGAATAGATTATCAAAAAAAGGCCTCCAACAAAACAAGTGACTTGCATGTTACAGAGAAGAATTTGATTGTGACTATGAGCAAATACCCTACGGTTTTAAAAGAAGCTGCAAAGGGATTTTCTCCTAGCCTAATTGCACAATACGTGTACGACCTTGCAAAGGCTTATAACAGGTTCTATGCAGAGGTTTCTATATTCAATGAGGATAATAAACAAGAGTTAGAATTTCGAATCATTCTTTCCTA
>DASVUU010000772.1:0-2764 GCA_036386935.1 Cytophagaceae bacterium
TATATAGTGTGATTTATTAATAAATGAATGACACTAAAAAACCGCTGAGTTTGCCACTGACAGGTTTCTTACTGCATTTGGAGATTGATTCTCCATGGAAATTTGCCCTCACCGGGCGGGTCATACTTTTTTTCTTGATAAAAAAAGTATGCAAATCTCGGATCCCGACAGGTGTCGGGGAGAATCAAGACAGATTTGGAACTCACCTAAACGTTGCCCTAACGTCCTGTATCGAGGATCCTTTTGTTGAACCCAGTCGGTAGCGCATCGAGCTCAAACAGCAAATCTGTCGGGTTGCCTTGGAGAGTTGGTAATGATCGAAAGTGTTTCCTGTTGCAAATTCTTTAACTTAATATTGAAATTCAAAATGAGATAGGCTTTAGAATTTTGCTTCCAGTGTAATGACTCTTATTATACATTTTATACCTTTTTACGGTATCTGCAATGTGCCTACTTCAATAAATAGTATCAGAATTAGTTAATATTTCAATTAAGCTCTGTTCAAAGGTATCCGACACCTTATTATTCATATCTCCGAGGTCCCTTTTGTAATTTATAAAAATTCCGGCTCTGTTTTACTTAAACCTATTTAATGACTATTAATTAAATAGTCACAGAAGGGAATAAAGTCACGGTCGTCGCGGGCGTATTCTTCTTTTTTACGTTTTAATGGAAATAAGGAAAACAGATGTTCATTCCAATCGTAATCTTTAAATCCATTAGCTACCAAATAAAACTCTCTAAAGCTCTCAGCAAAGCAAATTCTAAATAAGTTTCCAAAGATTTGATTTCGTATAGCCTAGCGCCATCATTTAGATCAATTCCTTGTGTTCTGAAATTATTTACTATTTCTTGTATTTGCATTATTTAATTGCTTCTAACGGTTAATCTATTCCCTCTTCTCCATCGCCTTTATCCTCTTAAAGTCTGGCGTGTAAAACAACCTCAAATCTAACGTATGCGGATAACTTGCATTGACCTTCAAGTCTGGCGTTTGCTTGTAGTTCAAAAAGCCTTTTGATGACTCGAAGAACTTCTCCAAAGATTTTATGGCGGGAGATGTCTCCAAGCCTCCTATTGTATGCCCATAGTTCCAGAACCGAGAAACCCTACGTGCCTCGGCCTCATTGGCGTTGACCGGAAAGGTATCGTAACTTCTGCCTCCTGGGTGAGCCACAAAATATGTACACCCTCCTACCACTTTTCCATTCCAAGTGTCTAGCAAATCAAAAATCAATGGTGTGTCTACTTCTATGGTCGGATGCAATGCTGAGGGTGGCTGCCAGGCTTTGTAGCGAACGCCTGCAACAAACTCTCCCTGTATTCCTGTATTTCTAAGGGGAATTCTATTTCCATTGCAAAGCAAGACATAACGGGTATCCGTGAGTCCTGTAATCTTCACCTGCATTCTTTCGAGAGAAGAATCAACGTACCTGGCGGTACCACTGCGCGATACCTCCTCCCCTAGCACATGCCATGGCTCAATGCCTTTGCGCAATTCAATCTCGATGTCCTGCACGACCGTCCTCCCACAGAAGGGAAATCTAAATTCAAAAAATGGCTCGAACCAGCTTAGATGAAATTCAAAACCTGCATCGTTGAGGTCATTCACCACATGTTGCAAGTCCCTTTGTACATAATGCGAGAGCATAAACTTATCATGTAGTTCAGTCCCCCAATGTACCAGCTTGTGTTTGTAGGGAGTCACCCAAAACTTGGCAATCAAGGTTCGAATAAGGAGCATTTGAACCATGCTCATTCGGTAATGCGGTGGCATATCAAAAGCCCGCAATTCAAGAATACCTAGTCTGCCGGTAGACGAATCTGGAGAATATAATTTATCAATGCAAAATTCTGCGCGATGGGTATTACCTGTAATGTCTACCAATAAATGCCGTAATAGCCGGTCTACCAACCAGAATGGAACCTCTCCGTCATCTGGAATTTGAGAAAAAGCAATTTCCAATTCATAAAGTTTTTCATCTCTCCCTTCATCCACCCTCGGTGCCTGACTGGTAGGGCCTACAAATTCACTTGCGAACAAATAAGACAGGCCAGGGTGGTGCTGCCAATAAGTGACCAGACTCCTCAATACATCAGGCCTTCGGAGAATCGGACTGTCTGAAGGTGTCTCCCCTCCTATGGTGATATGATTTCCGCCGCCGGTTCCTGAGTGTCTACCGTCTAGCATAAACTTTTCTGTACCTAACCGAGTTTCGAAGGCTTGGTCGTAAAGTATTTTGTAGTTCGCCAATAGTTCTGACCAACTTTTTGAGGGATGGATGTTTACTTCAATCACGCCCGGGTCAGGGGTAACTGACAGCTGACTAATGCGGTTGTCTTTGGGGGGCGTGTAGCCTTCAATAAATACTGGTATGTTCAACTCAGACGCCGTAGCCTCCACTGAGGCAAGAAGATCTAAATAATGTTCTATGTGATCTAAGGGCGGTAAGAAAACGCAAAGTTTCCCCTTTCTAACTTCCACACATAAGGCCGTCCTTACGAAACCACTTTCGTCTAGTCCTGCTCCCGGTTGCGCATCATGGTTGGTAAATGCATTCTTCCTTTGCAAAACAACGTCGTCATAAGTGTGCAATTCTCCGTCAGGAGAGAAGAGGTCTTTCGGATAAGCATCTTCCGGCTCTTCCTCAAAACTGAGGGAACTGAGCGGTAGCCGAAGTCCTATGGGAGATGTGCCAGGTATTAAAAACAGTTTTTTTCTTCTAAACTCCCATTTCGTGCTGATCCACTTTTTCTGGAGGTA
>DASVUU010000773.1:0-5358 GCA_036386935.1 Cytophagaceae bacterium
CACTTTACCTACCTTGTCCATAACAGCTTTTCCCTTAGCAAAAACGTTTCTAATGTCTCCTGAGGGTTGAATAGCCCTAAATTCTACCTCAAATTTCTTGCCTTTTTCTACGTGAGCCTGAAGAGCGTCATTTATCTTTTGTACATCGTCCGCAGGGATAAACCTGCTAATACTACTTAAACTTCTTTCCTCTTCCGGTATATTCGTCCCAGTGATTTCCGCATACCGCGAATCCCACCAAGCCTTATCATTTATAAAGTCCCAATCCCAAATACCGTCTCGCGTTGCTTGAAGCGCAAGACTCAGACGTTGCTCGCTTTCTTTCAAGATCCCTTCTGCTTCTTTGCTTCTATGGATGTCAGAGCCGCTGCCCATATATCCAATGAACTCACCTTCTGCTGTGTAGCGAGGATAACCCTGAAAAAGTATCCAACGGTAGTGTCCCTCTTTGTTTTTCAGCCTCCATTCTCCAGTATATGCCTGACGATCTTTAGCTGCCTTGAGATATGTATGTTGAATAGACTGGAGGTCGTCGGGATGAATCATCTTTTGCCATGAATCCGTCAGAGAAGCCTCACCAAAAAGGCCCGTGTACTCCTGATAGGTTTTATTCCAGAAATGCACATTCGCTTTTTCATCCGCCAAAAAAATAAATACCGGGGCTTCATCCGCCAAAGTTCGGAAACGCATTTCGCTTTCTATTAATGCCTGCTCGGCAATTTTCCTCTCAGTGTCATCCCTAAAGGTAAGTACAGCCCCGATTTTAGCGCCGTCATTTGCATAAACTGGGCGTGCACTTCCGCTTGCCAAAACCTTTGTACCGTTCGGTCTCTGAATCCACCATGATTCATTTAATACGATCTCTTCTTTTAAAAGAGCCTTGAACAAGGGCAGCTCTGTGTATGGATAACGCCGCCCATCCATAGTAAACAGATTGTATCTTTCGCAATGCTGTTCTAGACGAACGTTGACATCGCTCGTACCATGCAAGTTGGCAGCTGCATCATTCAACAGCACGATGTTGCCGTCGGTATCAGTGACTACAACGCCTTCGGTCAGTTGATTTACTATTGCAGTACGCTCTGCCGCAAGTCTTTCATTTTCTATATTGGAAAGCCTCAGAGATTCTTCTGCCTTTTTCCGCTCAGTAATATCAGAAAACAGAAGGGCTACTTTCTTACTTTCCGCGCCTCCTAACCGAAAAGCATTCACTTCAAACCACCGTCCCATCGCCTCCGAGCCTTCTGTGAATCGGACAGATTCACCTGTCAACGCGACGTTGCCATATCTTTCAAACCAGCGAGATTCTAGTTCTGGGACTAGGGACCTAACGGTCTTACCAGCTGCATCTTTGAGGCCCGTTTGACTTTCAAATACCGGATTGGTTTCAATGAATATATAATCAATTGGGTTTTCATGGGAATCAAATATCATCTCTATGATGCAAAACCCCTGATCCATTTGAGTGAAAAGCCTTCTATATTTATCCTCACTTTCCTCAATTCTACGTCGTATTTGAACCTGTTCGGTGACCTCAACAGCATGAACCAATATCCCATAGACCTTCTCATTTGCGTCAAGTGCGGGTTGATAAATAAAATTGATAAACACCTCCGTAAGCGTTCCATCCTCCTTCAAGCCTAATTTTAACGGTACTTCATTCCCCTGAAAAGGCTTTCCGCTTTTATATACTTCATCTAACAATTCAAAGAAGCCTTGTCCCTCTCCCTCCGGCAGTGCTTCTCTTACTGGCTTACCAATGAGTTGCCTATTCACTCCAACGAGCTGCATATAGCGAGGGTTGGCAAGTTCAAAAATGTGTTGGGGTCCTCTCAGTACAGCAATAATGGCCGGCGCCTGCATGAACAGGGAGTACAACTTTTGTTTTTCAGCTTCGGCGACGTTTTTTATGGTAATAGCCTTTTTGATGTTCTCTGCAGAACTGTTAGTCAAATCCTCATATTGCTCTTCTATTTCAACAAGTTTCGTAACATTGTTAACCTGATGGATGATATATTGAAGCTCGTTATCTGCATTCAGAACAGGTGTATTAATAGGTAACCAATAGGAATGCTTGACTTTGTGGTGATCATTGGCATCTGGCACATCGTAACGCTGTACTTCCATCTGGTCGGGAACAAAGGTCTCTCGAATCTTTTCAAAGGAGGCTCTTAATCGCTCCATTGTTTTTGCTTCAGGCGAGCCAGGTGGGCCTCCAAAAAATTTAAAAAAGTCTTTTCCTATAATGTGTTCCCTCTTAAGAGAGACATTTTCCAAATATGTATCGCTTGCATTAATTATCTTGAAACTAGTAGTCAACAAAACATAGCAAACTGGGAAGGCTTCCAATACTTTGATTAAAGAGCTATTCTCAATTTCTAATTCTTTCACTCAATGATAATTTGGTGCTTTCTAAAATTATTACTTCAATTATGTGAGCTCCCGACTAATCAAAATCTATCTCTAGCCTAGTTCGTTATATCTAGGTTAAAAAATGCCCTTAATTTAATGCCCTTCTAATTATTTTAATATATTAACACTGTAGCTTTCATTAGAAACATTGCAATTGAAGTGATTGAATTTCCCATTATTTTCAATCATTATAATTGCCGCGGCCGTAATATCTATTATACAAAAGTCACTGGCTTACAAAAATATATACGCTTTACCTTTCTAACCGTAAATTAATAATAAAATTATAATTTTCTGCCAACCTCTTAAAAATAACACATCTCCCCTAAATTGTCAATCGCAACTAGAGAAATCTGAGAGCAAATTTCGACAAAGAATTAATAATAAATTGGCACTACCCCTTTTGACGCTTACATTTCCACCGAGCTCTACTTCATTCTTTTTAATACTAATTTCTATCTTACAGCCCGCTCAATGGAGCAAAAGAATTTGCAACCATTAAATAGTACATTATCAGTAATTTATAAATACCGATTAAACCGTTATATACTGGACTGTTAATAAAAGGACAAAGATCCAAAGGGATGACAGTAAAATCGAGGTAAGGAAATGGGATTTCAAGGTGTAACGATCATACCTAAGACGCTTATAGATAGATCTCTTGAATCTGATTTTAAAGTACCATAAAGCAAGATCATAAATCAATATTACCGTTAGAGTATAAATCTTAATTTACAAAGGCCTCAATATCTGTTTTTAAGGGCTTTAGGCCAAATGGCTGCACGTTACCCTGTTGTTATAGCCGAAATACCTGCACTTCGCTACGCAAAAGCCGAGAAAGCTATAATTAAAAAAGTATCAGACCCAAACCTTTTAGCACGGAGATGCTGCATCATTGATTGAAGGTAAATTTTAGCTTAGGATCTACTTCCACGCTCGAAATTCGCAATCCTGATGCCTCATGAAAATAGTTTTATCTCGCAGAATATACATTCTGATTACTTTTAACTGTGTGAAATAGGCTGCTCAATTTAACAGAATTAACCGGTTTAGATATATATCTTATCTCGTGTATGAAATGTGCCGGTATCCGTGGCACCGAGGGGGATATGAAAATTATTTGCGTGTTGTATGTCTCATTGGTATCTAATCCATGGAACCTCTCGATAAACTCAAAACCATCCAAGACCGGCATATGTACTGCAAGCAGAATAATTTGAGGTAAGGGTGCATTTTTTTCAATCAGCCTTTTAATGTAATTTATACCCGCGAGGCCGTCGGATTCGAAGTGGAGATTTTTACAACCTTTCATTCTATTAATCGCGTTTTTGCAGATGAAATTGTGAATAGGATCGTTGTCAATAATTAAGACGCTGGAAATCTTTTTCATAGTGAGCTTTATAGTTGAACTGTTTTTTAAGAAACCGATTTTATTATCGTTAAAGATAATAGGTACTGGAGTATCTATAAGTTTCGCACAATTTGACAATAAAATACCTAATAGTATTTGTGAATTATAAACAAGGAAGTTCTCCCTGGTATTCTTGTTTAACCATCCTTTTTATAATTCCGTCCAAATCATCTTGCAGACTTTCAAAATATGCTACGACCTGCTGAAGTTTAGTAGGGCTAACGTAGTGGGTTCCCAAAAAGCTCGATGCTACCTTTATCATAATCTTATAGTCGTCAAAAAACAGTCTCAACCTAGCATTACTAATCCCCTCGCAAAGTATGCCTTTGCTTTTCCATTTTTCTATGGTTTTAGCGGTTTCTGACAAAACATTATTATTTAAAATATTCAGAAGAAAGCGAACAAACCGTTCTTCAATACCCTCATTATTATTCCTTAAGAAACACGCCTCATCATTAACATATATATTTTTCTCCGCAAGAAGAATATAGTAATGAATGGCAGTCTGCAAATTTTTCTTCAATACCCTTCTTATATAATATTTATATTCTGGTTCCTGTACGATTCGCATAGACACGGCTGGTTTAAAACTTTTATAAAATATCAGGCCAATATATTTATTACTAACGGATAAACTTGTTACTCAGATTATTTAAGCTGGTGTTCTCGGTAGAAAACCTTTTTGATGTAGTTACAATACAAAGAAACAACTAATTGTTCGTTTATTGCAACAGTACGATCAAGGTAACGTGGGTCAAGTATAAATATAAATAATTAAATATCAATTATTTAATTATATTTTCGACATTTATCGTTATGGATTTTCAGTATTTATACGGCAAATTACAGTACATTTCGCATCCTTAAAGACCTGATATTCGAGCTAATATAGGATTTTAGGCTATAAAATTGTACAGGTATAAAATATAACCGTATCTTTTAATTAAAATATTTGGCAATGTTACCGGCTGTGCAGTTTGGTGCAAACATGTCGGGAAGAAAAGCGAACCAGCCACAGCCTTCAATGGAGAGACGTTACGCTAACATGAACTCGCTTGCCACTGGGTTTGCTTAAAATGATGGGTTATTTTAAAATTAGGGAGAATCTCACGGTTCCAAGCTAACGGATATTTGATAACCATTCTATGGATTTTTCAGTTAGTCATATTGTAATTTATGTAGTTAATGATGGATTTTACAAATAAAACCCAGGAAAGTAAAGTGGATATGTCATCCTTCATGGAGGCAATCTTCGACAATGCTAGAGTTGCATGCATTCTCCTTTTGGACCGTGAAGGGAACATCCTCAATATGAACAATGGCTTTACTGAGACCTTTGGGTATACTAAAGATGACCTCCTTGGAAGACATTTTTCAAAGTTATATACCGTTGAAGATTTAGAAGGAAATCGTCCACAAAGAGAGCTTGAGCAAGCACTGTCGACCGGATTTGCGGAGGATAACAACTACCTCATCCATAAAAATGGACACCCACTTTGGTGCCATGGCGAGAGTATCATCGTTAAAAATCAAGA
>DASVUU010000774.1:0-9671 GCA_036386935.1 Cytophagaceae bacterium
AGCGTTGGTTGTTTACGACGATTTGTCTAAGCAAGCAGTGGCATACCGTGAAGTCTCTCTTTTATTGAGAAGACCACCAGGACGTGAGGCATATCCAGGAGACGTGTTTTACCTACATAGCAGGTTGTTAGAAAGAGCTGCTAAGATCAACAGTTCTGATTCTATTGCAAGTCAAATGAATGATTTGCCAGAATCTCTAAGAAGTCTGGTGAGAGGTGGTGGTTCATTAACAGCACTTCCAATTATTGAAACTCAGGCTGGAGACGTTTCTGCTTATATCCCGACGAACGTTATCTCAATTACTGACGGTCAGATATTCTTAGAAACCAATTTGTTCAACTCGGGTGTGAGGCCAGCAATTAACGTTGGTATATCAGTATCAAGAGTGGGAGGGAATGCCCAAATCAAATCAATGAAAAAAGTGGCTGGTACGTTGAAACTGGACCAAGCGCAATTCAGAGAGTTGGAAGCTTTCGCTAAATTTGGTTCTGACCTTGATGCTTCAACCAAGCTGACTATTGAAAGAGGAAGAAGAAACCTCGAAATCTTGAAACAAGCGCAATATTCACCAATACCCGTAGAGCAACAAGTTGCAATGATTTATATCTCTACCAATGGTTACATGGACAAGGTGCCGGTGAAAGAAGTGAAAAGTTTTGAGTCAGATTTCTTAAACTATTTGAAAGCATCTCATAAAGACACGTTAGAGTCGTTGAGATCTGGAAAAATTGATGATAATATTACAGGAGTTTTAAAGAAAGTTGCATTAGATCTTGCTAAGAAATTCGCTTAATTAGGCGTCAATAAATTATAAATTATGCCAAGTTTAAAAGAGGTACGTGGGAGAATAGTTTCGGTAAATTCGACTCAGCAAATCACTAAAGCCATGAAAATGGTGGCAGCAGCTAAGCTAAGAAGGGCTCAAGATAACATTATTAAGATCAGGCCATATGCTGAAAAACTTGCAGGGATACTTACTAATATTTCCGCTACTTTAGATCAATCTATTGACAATATCTACGCATCTGAAAGAGAAGTCAGAAAAGTACTTATTGTAGTCGTAACTTCTGATAGAGGATTAGCTGGTGCGTTTAACACAAATGCTATTAAGGGTGCCTTAAGCTTAATCAATAATGAATATACTTCGCAAAACCAAAGTGGTAATGTGACAATTTTACCAATTGGTAAAAAAGGCTATGACTTCTTCAACAAGAGAGGATTTAAAGTTCTTGACACTCACGTTGGAGTATTCCTAAATTTAAGTTTTGATACTGCAAAGAAGGCAGCGGAGCTAGCAATGGATGGTTTCGTATCTGGGCAGTATGATAAAGTAGTAGTGGTTTACAACGAGTTTAGGAACGTAGCAACTCAAGTGATCCAGAGAGCGCAGTTCCTTCCGATACAACAAGAAACTGCTCTTGCAAATCAATCAAATAAGTTATCCAACGTTGATTATATCTTTGAGCCTTCAAAAGAGGAGATTGTTAGGCAATTGATTCCTAAATCTTTGAAGATTCAGTTCTACAAGGCTATCTTAGAGTCTAATGCTTCTGAACATGGCGCTCGTATGACTGCAATGGATAAGGCAACAGAAAATGCTAAAGAGTTATTGAAAGATCTGAAATTAACATATAACAGATCTAGGCAAGCTGCTATCACGAAAGAAATATTGGAAATTGTGGGTGGGGCTGAAGCATTAGGTGGATAGTAATTATAAGAAACATTTAAAAAAGCTCATCATCATGATGGGCTTTTTTTTTGATATGACGAAAGCTAGTAGGAGACAATTAAATCAAAATATATTCAACCCACTCATATTGGGAATTGGATGTGCTTCGTCAGTTTATTACAATACATTGCTTTATAGGATTGATATCAAATCGGTTCTTCCTCTTCTTTTTCTGGGTGGGTTTGGTACCCATTTGATTTATTCTATCCCAATCATATTTTTCTTTGGAGAGACGGGGGACCGAGATGCAAAACTTAAGTTTAACAAAGCCTATTGGCTATTACTTTTCATAGACCTTTTGGTTATTCTTTGGTCTTTTGCCGTTTTAACTTTGTATGTCAAAATGGTGCTAGCAGCTCTCGGGACACTATGCTTTCTTTATTTTTTTGGAATTGAGAGTAAGTTTTTTTTTATGAAACGATTCCGGGATATTCCCTTTATGAAAACTATAATCATTCCACTTATTTGGGTTGCCATGATTGTTTATTTGCCTATGGCACAAGCCCGCCAACCATTCAACTCATTTTATAAGAATGAAATGATTAGATATTTCATCTTCTTTTTTGCAGTAGCAACGACCTTTGACATAAAGGACCGTTGTGTTGATATTAGAAGTAAATTAACAACCATCCCTACCTATCTAGGTGCACCAGTAAGTAGGATTATTTCTATTGGCGGTCTCCTTTGTTATTCTTTTTGGACGTTTACCCAATATGATTTTAGTGCTCCTTTTTACACAGCGGTCGTTGCTTCGCTATGGGCAGCTTACCATTCCGTTACAATACAGCCTAGTGAGAAAAAAGATTATTCAATCAATTCACTAGATGCTATCTTGATTTTTCAGCCGGTATTTTTTCTCTTTCTGGAGTATATAGACTTTAGACTTTTCTAGGCGGTAAGTTGAAAGCCTTGCTTTCATGGTCAAAGTTGCCCTTGTGGGCGCCGTCGCAAAATGGCTTATTTTTTGACATTCCACATCGACAAATTGAAACACAGGTTCGTCCTTCAAGCCCGTAAGGTTGACCTTGTGCATCCACGATTTCGAAGTCTCCATCAACTTTTACAGATCCGTTGCTTAATATCGTTAGTTTTGTACTTGCCATAATTATTAGTATAAATATTTTCCTTTGTTTGTATGTATTTCTAGTTTGTTGCCATTGAATGCCTCAACCCTTCCGATGATTTTAGCATCTACGTTGAAGGACTTTGATATAGCAATAATATCTTGAGCATAGGATCCGTCGATATATATTTCCATACGATGTCCCATATTGAAGACCTTATACATGTCTTTCCAATCCGTATTGCTTTCGTTTTGTATAAGCTGAAAAAGAGGGGGAAGTTCAAATAATTGGTCTTTAATAATGCTTACATCTTTAGAGAAATGAAGCACTTTTGTTTGTCCGCCGCCGCTACAGTGAATAACAGCCCCAATATTTTCTTTGTGAGCTTTTAAGATCTTTTTTAAAATCGGCGCATACGTTCGGGTAGGAGATAGTACTAATTTTCCCGCATCCACAGTTACGCCATCGATCTTTGATGTTAGTTTTTTCGTGCCAGAGTAAACGAGATCCTCAGGTACCATACTATCGAAACTTTCGGGATACCTACCCATCAATGTTTTCTCAAATACATCATGTCTTGCACTCGTGAGGCCATTGCTTCCCATTCCTCCATTGTATTCCTGCTCGTAGGTGGCGATTCCAGAAGAAGAGAAGCCCACGATTACCTGGCCAGGGGAAATGTTGTCATTGGCTACAACGTCACTTCGCTTCATTCTAGCAGTGACAGTGCTGTCCACGATTATTGTTCTCACAAGATCGCCCACATCGGCGGTTTCTCCTCCCGTGCTAAAGATGGATATATCATTATCCCGTAGCATTTGTAATATTTCTTCTGTCCCATTTATTATTGCGGTAATCACCTCGCCGGGAATCAAGTTTTTGTTCCTGCCTATCGTCGAGGATAGTAATATGTTGTCGGTACAGCCCACACATATCAAATCGTCGAGGTTCATTATTATTGCGTCTTGAGCAATGCCTTTCCAGACACTAAGATCTCCTGTTTCCTTCCAGTATATGTATGCCAACGATGACTTTGTTCCAGCTCCATCAGCATGCATGATGTTGCAATAATCTGGGTCGGCTCCCAAAATGTCCGGTATAACTTTGCAAAAGGCATTAGGAAAAATTCCTTTATCTATATTCTTGATCGCCTGGTGTACATCCTCTTTAGAAGATGATACTCCGCGCTGCATATATCTGTCTGACATATTTGATTTTTTACAAAAATAAAAAGTCCCGATGAGTAATCGGGACTTTTCTTCATTTAAATAAGAGCGCTATTTCTATTTCTTAGGAGCAGCCGGATCTTTTGGTTTGTCTCCTGGCTTAGCAGGTATCAGATCAATAGTCTGATCTTCCTTGCTTTTAACAAAGATTCGTTTCTTACCAGTAGTATTGATACCGGTAATTCTAAACTCCGTCCTTCTATTTTTCTGAAAGAGTAATTCTGCTTCAGGTTTCGGAAATTTCTTGATGTATGCTTCGGTAAGCACAACACTTCTTCCCAAAGAATCTTTAGTTTTTAAAGGTATATCTTCTCCATATCCCTTTGCAGTAATTCTTTCTTGATCGATACCGTGTGCAACAATATAAGCTACTGCAGATTCAGCTCGTTTCTGTGCAAGTTTTCTATTGTATTGAGGCGAACCACGAGGGTCAGTATGCGATCCTAACTCTACAGAGATCTCAGCATTGTCTTTTAAGAAGATAACCATCGAGTCAAGCTGAATCGCCGCATCCGGTCTAATATCAAACTTATTGAAGTCATAGTAAATGTTATCAATAGTGATAATCAAGTTAAGTATGATTTCATTTAACAATGTTTTGACAGGGAATTTAAATTCATTTTCCCCAGGCTCAAGATCTTTAAAGGCAACCTTCTTTCCGACTAAGGAGAACTTAACAATTCTATCCTTATTCTTCAAAAATCCAATTTTGGTTGGTATGATCGTATAAACCTGCTCTGGCTCAAGCTCGGTAGTAAATTTACCATCTTTGTCAGCTGTAAGCTTTGCAATTGTATCGCCTTTAGCATTCAGGATTTTAATGTCAACACTATCCAATGGAAACTCACCTCTTTCGTCATTTCTTCCAAAAGAACTACCATCTAAGATATAGTGTGCAATCCTGATTTTTGAAAGATCGGTAAATTCGTAAACGTCGTCGTCTCCTTTGCCACCTGGCCTGTTGGATGCAAAGTACCCCACGATGGAGTCTCTAAATACCATCCCAAAATCATCGTAAGCAGTATTAAGAGGTTTGCCTAGATTCTCAACAGTTAGCTTTGAACCACCTTTCTTCACCATGAAAAGATCTAGAGAACCAAAAGAAGGATGTCCATCTGAAGAAAAGAAAAGATCACCATTTTCAGTTTCATAAGGGTACATGTCATTGCCTCTTGTATTTATTGGGGAGCCAAGATTCCTTACATTCCCCCATTCGCCCCGTCCATCTTTTGAAGCGCGGTAAATGTCGCTACCTCCTTTGGCATCTGAACTTTCTCTGTCAGAAGCAAAATATAAAGTCCTGCCATCGTATGATAAAGCAGGTTGTGCATCCCAAGCGTTTGGATCACTTATCTTTAATAATTTAGGCTCAGACCACTCTCCATTCACTTGAAGGGCTGAAGTGTATAAATCGACATTCTGACTTCCTTTTTTACTTCCATCATTTCCTCTGGAGAAAATCATTGTTTTACCATCACGGCTAAAAATAGCTGAGGCTTCGTGAGCATCATGCGTATTTACTTCATCCGGCAATCGAACTGACTGGCCTGAAAATTTCTCTGTACCGTCAAATTTAAATTCGTAAATATCTGTAAACCCAGTCCCTGTAGCAGCGTGTACTTTTTCGGATTCTCTTGAAGAGGTGAAATAAAGTTTCTTCTTATTGAAAAATGGAGAATATTCTGTATGCTCCGTATTTAGCTTGTCTACATTTTCTACTTTATAATAGGTCTTTTTAGAAGCGATCTCACCGATTACCTTTAGATTCTCCAATTCATTTTTTGCTCTGTTTACGAGATCGAAGTTTGTCCCAGTTTTGATATAGTCTTGAAGCTGAGATTCTGCGCCAGCGTAGTTTCCAGCGGCCTTTAATGCAAATCCATAATAAAATTTAGCTTCTTCTTGCTCTATGTTGCCGTCGATGGCTTTTTTATAGAACTGTTCAGATTCTTGTATCCTATTTGAACGACGGTAAGCTTCGGCTATGTAATAATTAGATTCGGTGGTACTTACATTTCTAGCCACCGCCTCTTGGAATTTTTCAATTGCCGGTTGGTATTCGGCCTGGTCAAATTTCTTTTTTCCTGATTTGAACGCTGTCTTTCCAGGGTTGCAAGAATAAAAAATGAACGTGGCAGAAAATAATAAAATAAAATAAATAAGGTATTGTGCTTTGCTAGCTTTCGAAAAAGACGATTTGCACAACTTTATAAATAATAAATTATTTATAGCCCTTGAGATGTAATTCATAAATATAAATTTTTTGGCTTTTGATGTTGTAGAATTATCGCCCGTCGTATTAAAGATCTAGAGTGATGGGCGATTGATTAAATTAAATTCGACGTTATATCAATTAATTCGCAATATAACTAATTAGTCTAAAATTAGATTGAAATAAAAGAATTTATTAAAGATTAATGGCTAGTTAAGAACAAAATAGACCGATAAATTCAAATTTTCATCTTTGAACTAAAAAATTGGTTTACCCAAGAATTTTTTGCCTCAACCTTCCAATTATTTGCTAGCTGATACTTGTGAGTAATGGTATTATTAAACACGATTGTATTCTCTCCGACAGCCCCCGCACTTATTTGATTTTTAAAGTCTTTCAACTTTGCTATACAAACCTCCCCATTGCTTACATATGCGATATTTGTTCTATTAAAGAAGTCGATGTTTAGATCTTGTCCAATTTTTTGCATTATATGGACAGACTTATCTATTGAACATCCAGAGGCTGTAGTTGAAGATTCATCAGCTGATAAGATAACGAAAAGGTTGCTGGAAATATTAAAAGAGGCGTCAACTTTACTTCCATGGCTCTCCCAACTATTTACAAAAGAGGTGAGTTCAGACGTAATATAATCTATCTCGCTTTGGCTTAACAATCGTGCCGCCTGATATATCCACATCTTGGAATTGTCGGGCATGGTGTCGAATTCTTTCATTTAATCGCTATTTATAAACCCTGTGATTTTGCTATAAGTTCTGCAATATCGTACACTTTTACTTCGCTTTCCTTTTCTTTATTTTTAACTCCGTCGGACAACATCGTCATGCAGAACGGACATGCCGCAGCAATTATGGTGGCTCCTGTCAAGATGGCTTCCTCGGTTCTTTCGATATTAATTTCTTTCTTCCCTGGCTCAGCCTCTTTGAACATTTGAGAGCCTCCGGCTCCGCAGCACAAGCCCTTCGTGCGGCTCCGTTTCATCTCCGTTAGCTCCGCATCAAGCAGTTCCAATACTTCGCGTGGGGCTTCGTAGATATCGTTTGCTCTCCCAAGGTAGCATGAGTCGTGATAGGTTATTTTTTTTCCTTTAAATTCTCCCCCCTCTTTCATTCTTATCTTCCCGTCATTTATGAGATTTTGTAAGAATTGGCTATGGTGCATAACATCATAAGTACCTCCAAGGGAAGGGTATTCATTTTTTATAGTATTGAAGCAATGAGGACAAGCAGTCACGATTTTCTTTACCTCATAACCGTTGAGTACTTGTATGTTGCTCAGTGCCTGAACTTGGAATAAAAATTCGTTTCCAGCCCTTTTAGCGGGGTCTCCAGTACAGCTTTCCTCTGTGCCGAGAATGGCAAATTTAATTCCAAGATGATTTAGAATTTTAACGAAAGCTATCGTGATCGATTTTGCTCTGTCGTCAAAGGAACCTGCACAACCCACCCAAAAAAGTATTTCGGGAACCTCGCCTTTTGCTACCATCTCTGCCATGGTCGGGGCGGAATATTTTTGTTCTTCAGCCATAAGTTAACTATTGAGTTTATTGATCCAACTTGCTCTATCAGCTGGCGAAAATTTCCAAGGTGCGAGGTTGTTCTCTATGTTTGAGAACACAGCATTCCAAGATCCAGGTGCTTCAGATGATTCCATTATCTTATATTGCCTCAACTGCATGATAATATTTAAAGGGTCTATGTTAACCGGACATGCTTCCACGCAGGCATTACAGGTTGTACAAGCAAGTAGCTCTTCATAGGTAATGTAATCATCGAGCAAAGTCTTTCCGTCTTTGAAGTCTGGCCCATTCTTACGAAGATTTTCTCCAACCTCTTCCAGCCTTGTACGGGTGTCCATTACAATCTTTCTAGGAGATAGTTTTTTGCCGGTAATGTTTGCTGGGCATTGTTGCGTGCATCTCCCACATTGTGTGCAGGAATACGCGTCCATAAGGTTTTTCCAAGAAAGATCCTGGACATCATTGGCTCCAAACTTACCAGGCTCACTGCCTGATTCAGTATCTGCACCTTCTCCTGGGATGTTTAACATCAGCTTTACCTCTTTGGTGACGGAATTCATATTCGGAAATTCTCCAAAAGGGGTAAGCTTACTGTAGTAAGTATTTGGAAAGGCAAGGAAGATATGAAGATGTTTGGACTTCCAAAATACATAGTTGGCGAAGGCTAAGACACCAATAATATGGAACCACCAGCAAAATCTTTCTATAATAACTAATTGGTTATCGCCTAAAGAAGAAAACAATGGGATAAGGAAACCGCTGAAAAAGAAACTTCCTGTTGAAGCGTAGTGCGGATGTCCCCTTTCTTGTAAAATGCTGTCCGCGGCATTCATAGATAGGAAGGCAATCATCAGAAATATTTCTGCAATCAATATAATGTTTGCATCAAGTTTTGGCCAAGCTGTCATCTCTTCACCTTTGAATCTATCCACTTTAACAATATTCCTTCTTGCTAAAAATACCACACAGGCCAGAAGCACAGATAAGGCAAAGAATTCAAACACATTTATTAGCCACGGGTAAATATTTCCTAGTGGACCGGCCAATACTCGGTGCGTCCCGAACAGTCCATCGATGACGATTTCAAGGATTTCAATGTTCACAATGATAAATCCAATGTAAATGAAAAGGTGAAGGATGGCTGGAATGGGCTTTTTAAACATCTTTTTTTGGCCCAATGCTACCTTCGTCATCACTTTTAGGCGTTCCATTGGCCGATCACTTCTTTCTGCTGGCTTTCCAAGTAAAATATTACTTCTTATAATGCCAATTTTCTTTACAATATAGTATACTGATGCAGAGAATATTAGAAGAAAAATAACCTGAGGGATATAAGTCATAGATTATTTATGAGTTTTAATATTAATAATTTTTGGTATAAATTTAAAAATAAATATCTTTGCGCTCTCATTAGGGTGATGTAGCTCAGTTGGTAGAGCAAAGGACTGAAAATCCTTGTGTCGGTGGTTCGATTCCACTCATCACCACTAATAAATTTAAAAATCCTGGCCTTGGTCAGGATTTTTTTATTAACGGCCATTGATAAGTTAAGTTATATTCTGCGGATTAAGTTTCAACGTTAGTTGGTAAAAAAAATAGGCCTAGGATTGATGCCTAGGCCTAAATCATTATGCAAATTCTGGTTGGCTATACAAAGAACTTGAGTTTTATAACCTCTTTCTCCGTAAGAAAACGCCAATGACCTCTTTGTAGATCTTTTTTTGTCAAACCTGCATACACTACTCGATCTAGGTAAATAACTTCATACCCGAGGTGCTCAAATAGTCGCCTTACAATTCGGTTTCGGCCTTCATGGATTTCTAACCCCACGACGTTTTTATCGATTTGGGCTAAATCGTGTATGTGAACAGGTCCATCTTCCAATTCAACCCCTTCCTCC
>DASVUU010000775.1:0-9205 GCA_036386935.1 Cytophagaceae bacterium
TTATCACCAAGTCTTTATTGTATTATGGCTGTCTTAGAGCAGTCCTTTTCTCAGAAAACCTTTCTTGTTCAGAGGTGAAGGCCATTTACTCCATATAATCCCAAGCGGACTTATAGGCATCTATTCTTTCAATATAGTCTAGGTAATCTTTGTAGAACTTGTGGCCCGCCAGCGTAGCACTGTCTCCTAGCACCACGAGTTTCTTTCTGGCTCTAGTAAGTGCAACGTTCATGCGACGAGTGTCTTGTAAGAAGCCAATTTCCCCCTTCTCATTTGACCGTACCAGGCTCATATAGACAATGTCCTTCTCTTGCCCCTGAAAACCATCGATTGTATTGATAGTGACCTTTAATTTATCTTTAAATTCAAAATCTAACAATTTCTCTTTAAGTAAATTTACCTGAGCTTTGTAGGGAGAAATTATTGCAATATCAAGTATACTGGAATTAGCGCTCGTCAAATCTATTCTGCTACAAAGTGCCGCTAAGTGCCGAAACAACAAGCTTGCTTCCTCAGGATTGTATGTACTAGAACTTTCTGGGTTGACTTTCTCCCCATATCCCGATCCCGCGGTGTCTATAAATTCCACGGGCATATTTATCACCGCGTCTTCAATTGTATCAAAAAGAACATGATATTTCACACTTTCATCAGCGATCAATCGACCGGAATAAAAGTGTTCGTTTGAAAATTGCATGATTTTCTCATTCATTCTATATTGCACATTCAGCAAAACATCAGCTTTTTGTCTTTCTATTACTTTTTCAAATAAGGTTAAACTAAGGCCTTTGCGGGCTGCTTCCAGAGACTTAACGGTTGGAGGCAATTGTTGGTGATCACCTGCCAGTACCACTCTATTTGCTTTCAATATAGGTATCCAAGCTGCGGGTTCTAATGCCTGACCTGCCTCATCTATTATTACCGTGTGAAATAACAGGTCCTTCAAAAGATAATTCGCCGAACCTACCAATGTACATGCGATCACTTGCGCCTTGGAGATTAAGTCCTTGATTATGTATTCTTCGAGGGCGGCGGCTTCAGATTGGAGCTTTTTCGCTTCATCAAACAATAGCTTGCGCTGATTCTTTTCCTCGCGGCCAAAGCTCCTCTTATATTTAGATGCTAGATTGCGATATTCGGATGCGCTCTTCCTCAGCTTTTTTATCTGTTTGAAGTCGTTATGCTCAGTTACTTTTGCATCCACCGTAAGAGAAAGCATTTCCTCATTTACTCTTGCCGGGTTGCCTATCCTCAATACTTTTGCACCTTTCAAATGCAGTCTTTGTGTAAGGATGTCAACCGCAGTATTACTTGGAGCGCAAACCAATACCTGCTTTTCTTCCTTTAAAATTTGAATAATGGTTTCAACCAGCGTAGTGGTCTTGCCTGTGCCGGGCGGCCCATGCAGAATGGCAACGTCTTCAGCAGCCAAGACTTTGTTCAATCCCTTATTTTGAGAATCGTTCAATGCAGGGAGCTTTACCTTATATTGTTCGTTAAAGCCGGCCGTTTTGTGTCCCAATAGTATCTCTCTTAGTTCAGCAACGCGGTTATTCTTGGATTTGATCACGTTTGATAAGGCATATTCCATTTCCTTATAGCTTGCATCGTCAAACAACAAACTTACTCCTATTTTCCCGAGATTGATCCATTCTGGCAGCTCATCTGCAAAAAACGTTATCTTCAGAAGATTCCCTCTAACAGCCGAGACAACCCCTGCAATCTGAGTTGTTTCATCAACATATCCCGAACTATTGCTGAACAAGGATACGGCCCGTCCGGCAGAAAATTGGTGAGCAATATCTATATGGGATGGTCTTTCAACCTCAACAATTAATCGTTCGCCAAATCCATAGTAGGAGTCTTTAATGACAATCGGGTACCACGCGAGGCCCAATGTTCTCCGCTCTTGAATAGAACTTTTTTCTAGCAGCTCTTTATATTGAATTCTGTCTTCTTCCTTCTCTAATAAGAAGATTTCCTTTAATTCATTTAGTTCTTCAATTGCTGATTTCATCAAAAGTCTAAATTTAAGTGGCTGTTCTATAGTGAGAGTAAAGAAGAATCGGATGTAAACGATATCATTTAGAGGTTTTAGCCTAATCCCCTGCCTCTGCTCCCCTCCTGGCTTCTACTTCGAACTTATTATTGTAATAACCGTTTCGGCATGACTCAAAAAAATATAGGGCCAAAAACTTAAAAAATCCATATCTTTTAAACTGATCAATATGAACAAGCTCATGCTTTACCCACTTGACATCCTTTAAGAAGTCTACAGATTTTACACCATTGAGATGAATAGTATTGCCAAGTACCATCGCTACACCGTTAGCTTTCAGAACCTTTCTAGCGATATAGGCTAAGAATGAGTTTTCCTTAATTCTATAATTCACAACTCTAATCTATCAAGAAAATGTGGGAGTTAATTACTTGTTGAAAAAAAAGAGACTTGGAGCAAGAGACAGGCGTCTCTTTTATGCTCCAAGATCTTTCAACCAGCTGAGACAAATCTATATAAATAAACGTTACAACGAATGATTATTAGATGGATATCAATAATATTTAGATAAAAACCTCATTTATGACTACGTGATATTTTTTAACCCTATTTAGAGAGCTAAATTTATGGAACTCTTGCAGTTATTTCTGCAATCTGCACGCTCAAATCTCTCTCGAAATTGTCCGGATCTGCTAATGTTTCCTTACTCCAGCCTCTCCACACCAACTGATTTGTTCTCCTATCTATGATATCTAATATCAAAGTACCTTCACTGTAATCCACAGTAGTAATTTGAGAACCGATGACATACGTATTGACCACCGAGTTTCCAGGCTGATATGCGGGACCGTAGGTTCCAGGAATTACATTTCCCAATCCGCTGTAGGTATAACTATAGGGATATCCTGTGGTGTTTCCAGTGACTCTGTCGAAGTTTGACATGTAGGACTGTGTAGATCCATCTAAAATAAATGGGGCGTTAGTAGAAGCACCATTTAAGGCATTTGATTGAGATGTTACAAAGGGGGTAGAAACCAGTTGTTCTTTTTCCTTCACGATGACTTTGTATTGAAGTAAAAAGTCTGGCGTGTCTACACTGATAGAATAACCTTTTCTAAGCAAGTGAGAATTTACCATATCCTTAATGTTTCTTTCCGTAAGGGGGTTATTCATCAACTCGCTGTATAAGGTATTCTCCACCCGCTGGCATTGTTCTTTGTCTTGCGGTAGCCACGCAAATGTT
The DNA here is from genome assembly GCA_036386935.1 of Cytophagaceae bacterium. Taxonomy (GTDB): domain Bacteria; phylum Bacteroidota; class Bacteroidia; order Cytophagales; family Cytophagaceae; genus DASVUU01. The sequence continues at coordinate 3,243 of DASVUU010000775.1, forward strand.
TTGAAATCAGCAATATTATGTGACCCATCATAACTTACGTTAGTCTGCGGACTACGCATACAGGAAGACAACAATACAATCGATAGTAGGATCCACGAAGGCAACTTCGCTAAATCAATTATTTTATATTTAGTAGGATTTTTCATAGGGCTTATTTTTATAAATAAGACTATCGAATTTTCATAAATGTTATTAGTAGGGGTAAAATCTCGGATAGATAAACATCCTTCACTGCCCAGGCGTTGTTTTAGTACACTAAAATATACATTATGCCATCAGATAAAGATATTAAAGAAAAGACGGACCATAGAGGCAACATCAACAGGCCTGTCAGGGAAAACGAAGGGGGAGAATATGTAGATGATAGGGGATCTAAGAAGAAGGCAGGAAAATCTACCGAAAAAGGAGCAGATTTTGATAAGATGAAAGGAAATTAACCAAAAAAATGGCCCTTAAAAGGGCCATTTTTTTTGAATATCTAATTCCTATTAAACTTTTACTTTGTCAACGATAGCTTTGAAAGCCAATGGCTCATTGTGAGCAAGGTCAGCAAGTACTTTTCTATTTATTGTTAAGCCAGATTTATTCAACAATCCGATAAATTGAGAATAAGTTATTCCAAATTGACGAACTGCTGCATTGATACGAAGTATCCAAAGGCTTCTGAATTGTCTCTTTTTTTGCTTTCTGTCTCTTGTTGCGTATACCTTACCTTTCTCAACGGCATTCTTTGCAACAGTGTGAACATTTTTTCTTCGGCCAAAGTATCCTTTGGCTAACTTCATTACTTTTTTTCTTCTTTGTCGGGATGCTACCGACGGTACGGATCTAGGCATAGTGTTTTTGTTTTAGTATTTGGTGATCATTCGATTCTTAAGACCAAATCCTCGGTTTGACATAATTTTTTAAACCTTCACAGATCGAATTTCGACCTCAGATTTTTAACATTGCTTTTACATTGTATGTATCAGCTTTGCTTACTAGGGTAGCATGAGTTAAATTCCTCTTTTGCTTAGTTCCCTTCTTAGTAAGGATGTGGCTTTTGAAAGCATGCTTTCTTTTAATCTTTCCACTCCCCGTAAGTTTGAACCTCTTCTTTGCTCCCGATTTTACTTTTACTTTCGGCATAATATAGATTTAATCAACAATAAATTATTTTTTAACTACTGGCTTAGGAGAAAGCATCAAAAACATCCTCTTCCCTTCCAATTTCGGCAAATCTTCCACCTTCGCAAATTCTTCTAAAGCCTGAGCAAATTTCAATAGTAGAATCTCTCCCCTCTCTTTATAAACAATGCTTCTTCCTACAAAATGAACATAAGCCTTCACTTTTGCTCCTTCTTTAAGAAAATTGATCGCATGCTTCAATTTAAACTCAAAATCATGGTCGTCAGTATTAGGACCAAACCTAATTTCTTTGACTACAACTTTATGTGCTTTAGATTTAAGCTCTTTTTGCTTTTTCTTTTGCTCGTATTTAAACTTAGAATAGTCAATTATCTTACAAACAGGCGGATCAGCACCAGGAGAAATCTCCACCAAGTCTAGGCCTTCTTTACGAGCCATGTCTAATGCCTCACTTAAAGAAAATACTCCTGAACCTATAGTTTCACTTACTACCCGAACTCTCGGAACCTTTATTTTTTCATTAACCTTATAAGGTTCTTCTCTTTCGATCCTTCTTAATGCCATTTATGTCTGATAATCTGTGTCCTCCTTGTTTTTTGAAACAAGGTGCAAATATCGTAAAATTAATAAGATATAAAAAAACTGTTGTGGTTATTTTTTACTTAATTCCTGCTTAATTTCATTTAAGAACAAGTCTTTAAACTCTTCAAGTGTCAAACTTCCCAAGTCACCCTGCCCGTGCTTGCGTATGGAGACTCTTTGTTCTTCTTGTTCCTTCTCCCCTACAATAAGCATGAAAGGAATTTTCTTTACCTCTGCATCTCTTATCTTCCTTCCTATCTTTTCATCACGTTCGTCCAAGATTCCTCTAATGTCGTTTTCTTCGAGGGTAGCTTGTATACTTTTAGCGTAGTCACCGAACTTCTCCGAGATCGGCAAAATAGCAATCTGGTCAGGAGAGAGCCACAGTGGGAAGTTACCAGCACAATGCTCAATAAGGACCGCAACAAACCTCTCTAAAGAGCCGAACGGGGCTCTATGTATCATTACAGGTCTATGTTTCTGATTGTCGGACCCGATATACTCCAATTCAAATCTTTGTGGCAATTGGTAATCTACCTGTTTGGTTCCTAGCTGCCATTGTCTGCCCAAAGCGTCCTTTACCATGAAGTCTAATTTTGGACCATAAAAAGCAGCTTCTCCAAGCTCAGTAACGGTATTGAGTCCTTTCTCTGCTGAGGCCTCTATGATGGCTCTCTCTGCCTCTATCCATTGAGCGTCCTCACCAATATACTTTTGTTTATTTTCAGGGTCACGTAAAGAAATCTGAGCGGTATAGTTCTCAAAACCTAACGTTGTAAATACATACAAAACAAGGTCAATCACTTTTATAAACTCAGCCTTCACCTGCTCTGGCATACAAAAAATATGGGCGTCATCTTGCGTGAAACCTCGCACCCTTGTCAAGCCGTGGAGTTCCCCACTTTGCTCGTATCGATACACTGTCCCAAATTCTGCAAGTCTAAGAGGGAGGTCTTTGTATGACCTTGGCTTAGTTTTATAAATCTCGCAGTGATGCGGGCAATTCATTGGCTTCAGGAAAAACTCCTCCCCTTCGTTGGGTGTTTTTATAGGCTGAAACGACCCTTCTTTGTATTTGTCATAGTGACCAGAAGTCACATACAATTCTTTCTGCGCAATATGAGGTGTTACTACAGGCGAATAGCCTGCCTTTATTTGAGCCTTCTTTAAAAAGTTTTCCAAACGGTCGCGCAACATAGCACCTTTTGGCAACCAAAGAGGCAGGCCCATTCCTACCTTTTCTGAAAAGGCAAATAATTCAAGTTCTTTACCAAGCTTTCGATGATCTCTCTTCTTCGCTTCCTCAAGCAGATGAAGGTATTCTTTTAACTCTTTATCTTTTGGAAAAGTAATGGCATATATTCTGGTAAGCTGTTTGTTCTTCTCGTTCCCTCTCCAAAAAGCACCTGCAACGTTCATCAACTTCACGGCTTTAATGAAGCCTGTGTCAGGAATATGAGGACCTCTGCAAAGGTCAACGAAGTTTCCCTGAGAGTAAAAAGTAATACTACCATCTTGCAGGTCCTGTAGAAGATCTAACTTGTAAGGGTCACCTTTCTCCTCAAAATATTTGATGGCATCAGCTTTTGATACTGCCTTCCTGACGTAGGGATTCTTCAGCCGGGCCAGCTCTAAAACTTTTTTTTCTATTTGCTCGAACTCGTCCTGCCCAAACGACTTTCCATTAAAGTCTATATCGTAATAAAATCCATTTTCAATTGCAGGACCAATTCCGAATTTAATTCCAGGATAAAATGATTCCAACGCTTCTGCCAAAAGATGGGCAGAAGAGTGCCAAAAAGTAGCCTTACCTTCCTTGTCGTTCCATGTGAGCAATTGCAAATTAGCATCCGTCTCAATTGAAAAAGAAGCATCTTTTATTTCGTTATTTACCTTCGCAGCAAGTACATTTCTTGCCAAACCCTCACTTATACTCAAGGCTACTTCTAAGGGACTTACGCCTTTTTCATATTCTCTGATACTTCCGTCAGGCAGCGTTATTTTAACCATTTTAAAAAATTATTTAGTCTACAAAGGTATTTTCTTTCCAACAAAACCCAATGTTAATTTAAAGGAACTTTCTTATTCACCTTTTTTATCTCGCTTTAATAGCTTTAACCTCTTCTTCTTTTCCTTTTCAGTCTCACCAGCAGGAGCATCGTTGCCTGCGGGCGGTGGAGCTATTTGAGGACTTTCAGGTGTCGCCACTGGTTCCGGGGTGACCTCAGGCTGTACGTCTACCTTTTCAGGTTCAGGTTCCTGGTTTATGATCACGGGCTTAGGCACAGGGGGCTTGGCTACCGGCTTCTTTACCATGGAAGGAACAGTGTTTTTCTTAGACGTATCAATGGGTGTTACGACAACTGGACGATGCTTAAAGGCCGTGTCACTAATTACTATTGGCTTTCTATCCGGATAGGCTGTATACAAAGCTGCCAGCGTTGTTTTCACTTTGACGTTTGAGGTGTCGATGATTTTTACATTTTCGTAATACTGTATGGCCTCATAATCTCTTCCCATTTTCTGTAATAATTCGGCAAGCATCAAATTTATTTCGAGAGAGCCCGATTCATACTTGTAAGATCTTTTCAGAAAGTTATAAGCCGTGGGAAGGTCGTTCTTATTTTCATAAAGCTTAGCTAACCTCACTGTTGCGGGGTAATAGGTAGAGTCTCTTTCTAGGGCGGTATTATAGGCCACCAAAGAACTTCCAACCAATCCTACACCCTCGTAGATCTTGCCCTCGATAAAGGGGTAGAAAGGGTCTCTTGAATCGATCTCCTTTGCCTCTAAAAGGTACACCAAGGCAGTATCATAAAGTTTTTTTCGCTCATAAATCGTGATTATCTCCTTATAAGCATCTCTATTTTCCCGATCCCTTAGCAATACCGATTTCAGCGTGCGTAGAGCTGTCGCTGTGTCTCCTTTTAAAACTAAAACTTTACTTTTCAACACAAAGATTTCGCTGTGCATGGGAGCCAAGGCTTCTGCTTTATTGATATAGTAGTCAGAGTTTCGCAAATCTTTGATATCCCAAAAAAGATTGGCCATCAGAATATATAATTCCGGGTCTTGTGAATTAAATTCTTCTGCAGATTTGGCTGCTCGCAAAGCCAAGGTGGGCTTGCCTACTGCGTGGTAGATTTTTGCTAGCCAAAAATAATAACCTTCCTCATCCCGCTCCAGTGTAATGGCTTGATTGATATCGCTCAGGGCATGTTGAAACTGCCTTTCTTCAAAATAGATCTTGGCCCTTTGAAAATAATATTCATCATTGTCTGGATTCTCCTCTATAGACTCCGTAAGGGCATTCAATTGGGGCTGCAGAGCGAACTCTTTGTCTTTCTCAAGCTCCGGTATTCTATCGGCCTTGTTCTTTGGGTTGCACGAAACAAGAAGGGCAAACGATATAATTGATATGTATATTGAAAACTTCATTTATTGTAAAAATTAAGGCCTTGTTGAAAGATTCATCTTATATGCAAGTACTAAAGAATGAATTGTACTGAAAACTTAACTCCAAAACGCTTAGCCCCAGGATTTCCTAAGTGGGTCAAGCGGTGGTAGGCATCTACCCTGAATATCTTAAAAATATTTTCGATGCCATATCCGACTTCGACATATGGGGTGTCTGACAAAGAGTAAAACCTTGGAGTCTGTTTTCCAAAGATATCTTGGCGAGGAATAAGCTCCAGATTCTTGTTCGTAACTGGGCCGTAAGCAATATTCCCTGCAGTCAAAAATCTCCATTTTAGTTTTTTAACTAATGGAATTCTATTGAAAAATAAGCCTTCGAAATAATGTCGATATTTTAAGGTAGCATAATTGTCGCTTATAAATTCGAAAAAATTCATCAGGTTAAATGCCCGGTTTGTGTAATAGTATGACTCGTTTCCTAAGTGTACTTCCAACAACGGAAACGGCACTCTTGAGAATATTTTCCCCGCAGTGACCTCATAGTAAGTTCGTCCCCATACGCCCCACCTTAGGATATGACTAACATTTAAGGTAATCTTTTGATAGTTGAAGTCACTTCTTAAAACACCTTTTATACCTGCAGTGTACCTCAAAGTCACCACTGGAAGGCGCTTTGTACCTAAGCTAATCCGATCAAGATCTCTTTGCACGAATATCTCGTTCTTGGCTAACCGTGTTTCCAAGGTTATTTCAGTAGTATTATAGGTTCTTAGTTTTGATGTAGTATCACCAGTCTCGATGTGATCATAGAAAGCAAACGGAAAGGTAATGTGGGG
>DASVUU010000776.1:0-19956 GCA_036386935.1 Cytophagaceae bacterium
GCAACCGTTGTATTCGAAATCAGGTTATAGCCAATCTCTAGGTCTAAAGACTTTTTCGAACCATTGTTATATCGTCCGGTATTGATGGCACCGGCTGTTGAACACATGTAGTTGGTATTATAAATTTTGTTGTTTAATACCTTGTGCCGGTTACCCTGAATACTAATAGCGCATGTAGCCGAATAGGTTATAGTACAATTTTCAGCCCTGTGATCGCTCCCGTTAAGTACTAAGCCCGTCCAGCCCGCATGCTCCAATTGGTAGTCGCCTGTTTGTAATTGATGTGATATATATTTTATATTCAGGTTTTTAAAAGAAACTCCGGTACAGCCTGTTGGATCACCTGTAAGATTTAGATCGCCATTCACAAAGGTTGTAACCGAGCAACCGAAAAGGTTGAAGCCATCGACTGTATATCCCGAGGCTTTGCCGTTCCCTGCAAAACCGAAATACCTGCGTTTAGCATAGACATTGCGAGTCAGCGTAGAGTTAGGTTGACTTCCGTCACCTGTTTTGACATATAAAGTAGAGGAAGTTCCAGTTCCGTTTTTATACCACTCTCCATTTCCAAGCCTACCATCAACATTCTCGTCGGTAATTGTTCCTTGTTTGGGATTAAATAAATAATATTCTGTGTCAGCTCCCACCGCCCACACCGTCTCACCAACGCTGTGAGGTTGATCACATGTAATGCTGCCGGGAGAGGCAGCCGTAACCGTTCCTACCCAGCCCTGGCCATCAAAACCGTGATGGGCTAGGTTGATGAAGATCTGAGCTCCAACCCATTCCGTTCCTCCTTTAAAATCAGAATCTAAAATAGTCGTTGTTTTGGCCGTCGAATTTTTTGTTCCTCCATCCGCTTTAGCCATCGTTGGCATTACAATATCAGTTGACACGTTCTTTGGCCAACGAAGTTGTAGTATCATGGTTGTATCTTGGAAAAGCTGATTTTCACCGAACTTCCTAGTAAGATCCCAGGTCATTGCCGAAGTTTTCCAGGTATTGGTAGTTCCTACCCGGGTCCAACCGCCCAAAAGGTCGGTACCATTAATGAATGTTGTATTAGGACCGTTCTGGGCTCGAAATTTGAGGTTATCCTTAGTAATGGTTACCTGTTCGAAGTAAGTCCCAGGCCCTACAATTATCTCCTCACCTACACTTGCAAGATCGTGCGCCCGTTGAATGGTACGAAGTGGGCTGCCTTGTGCTATCCCGTCTCTTCCATCGTCAATCCCGTTTATAGCCACATAACGGGTAGCAAATGAGCGGCTCCAGGGTCCTGCAAATAGCAGTAAGGTAAAGAGACCTACTTTACTGATTAACATTTTTTTGATTAATAACATATTCCTCTAATTAACTCATTTGATGTATAAGAAGTGATAAACCTTGAAACAGCTCAAGATTTATCATCCTCCGAAATATCTACCAATATAGTGCTTTAGACATTATAGTACTAGCAAAGAGATGGCAGTATAGATCTACACTTGGGCTGCTAATTACTGTACCGTAAGATTTGAACTCACTTGGGTATTTGATGCGCGAATACTAATTACGTATACGCCCGGTTCTACGTTTCCAATGTTCAACTGCTGACTAGTTCCAACACTGATAAAATTATCTTCGTAGAGTAGCCGACCAGACAAGTCAAATAGTCTTACAGCAATATTAGTATTGACATCCGCAGGGTTCAAACCTAAGGTTAACACACCACTCGTTACCGGATTCGGGAACACGGTAAGCACATTATTCACCAGGCTGTTTTCAGTAAGCTGCGCAGTCACCGTTGCGGAAAATTCAAAGGCTCCAAGATCTGTCTTATCGTCCTTTACATCTTCTCTATAATCTCCAACTCTAAACAATCCTTTATCTATAATTCGGGTGCGTGTCGTATTATTGTCCCTTAATTTAAAATCAGTTACTCGTCTGTCTGCACCAGTGAATTTTGGACTAACAAAAATCGAGTTAGTAGTGAGATATTCTATAGTTGCATTTTCGACGTTATTGGAAGAGACGGCGTTTACCATAGAGTTCCCTATCCACATTACATCCGTGCTAATAGGATGGCTCATAATATTATTATAAATTTCAAAATTCTTTCCCTTGTTGTTGTGCTCATTGACGTAATTGCCAATAGACCACTTGCTGTTCTCATATCCAGCTTTTCCGTTTCCTATCAAGACATTGTTGTAAATTTTCACATCTGTTCCATCATTTATCACTATAGGTGTCATGCAATTTGTGACTACATTGTGGTCAATGATTGAACGGATTAGCTGGGTATTATAGTCACCAAAATCATGGTAGATTCCAAAAAATCCAGCACCCTCTCGTGTTTCGTCATGGCCCATCGTGTTATAGATATAGTTATGGTCGATACGAGCCCACTGCAGATCTTGCGTAGCTTCGTCGATAGCGCCACTATCGCCCGATCTGCGCATGTAATTCACAATTGTATTGTGATGGACACGGGCCACACCAGGCTTGTTAGGGTCGCTGTTTCTGAAGTTTGCTAAGTAGATACCAACATGTGTGGTATTCGAGATCAAATTATAGCCGATCTCCAAATCAAGAGATTTCTTTGACGAACGGCCTGTATTGATTGCACCGGCATTAGAACACATATAATTGGTGTTATATATCTTGTTATTCGTTGCCTTGAGCCTGTTTCCCTGAAGGCTGATTGCAGACGTGGCTGAGTAAGTGATGGTGCAATTATCAACCGTGTTATCGTTTCCATTTAGCACCAACCCTGTCCTTGCAGCATGCTCGAGTTGGTAATCTCCGGTAGCTATTTGATGTGATATATATCGTATTGTTAAATTTTTAATTGTAATACCGCTGCAGCTTGACAAATGGCCCCAGTCGTTATCAGCATTACTAAAGGTAGTTACAGAGCATCCGAAAAGATCAAAACCATCCACAGTGTAATTCGAGGCTATGCCATCACTCGAAAAGGCAAAATATCGTTTTTTAGCATTGACATTTCTTGCAGGTGTCGTATTGGGCTTGCCTAAATCAAGAGTTTTAACATATAAAGTGTAATTGGTGCCAGATCCTTTTTTATACCATTCACCAGGCCCAAGAAGCCCGTCAATATTGTCATCAGAGACATTGGCAGCGAGGGGATTAAATAAGTAATATTCAGTACCCTCTCCTACAGCCCAGACTGTTTCACCTACATTGTGAAAGAAATTGCATGTGATGCTGCCAGAGGAAACGGCGGTGACAATTCCAACCCAGCCTTGGCCATCGAGCCCGTTGTGTGCAAGATTGATAAAAATCTGTGCGCCTACCCAAACACTACCTCCCTTAAAATCAGAATCTAGAATAGTTGTAGTTTTTGCATCCTTGTTTTGAGTTCCACCGTCTGCCTTGGCCATCGTAGGCATAATGAAATCTGAAGAGGTATTGTGAGGCCAACGTAGACAATGTATCATGGTAGTATCTAGGAAAAGCTGGTTTTCTCCATAGGCTCGCGTCAAATCCCAATCCATCCCTGTTGTCGTTTTATAGGTAGAACCTGCCACCGCAGTCCAGTTGTTACCGCCGGTTTGACCCACTAAGTCTGTGCCGTTTATGGTAACCTTTCCATTGTAAGTTTGAAAGGTTATACCACTTTTAACAATGTTCACCTGTTCACGGTAAGTACCCGTTCCTACCTTTACCACATCACCCGAATTTACCGCTACCAGGGCAGCCTTCGATATAGTAAGAAAAGCCTTCGCTTCCGTAAGACCGGTGCCAGTGTCGTCATTTCCGGCTTTGCTTACATAATAAATGGTACCATAAGCAGTACCGTTGAGCCCTACATAAATCATCAAGATGAGGAGCAATTTGTTTAACTGCTTTTGGAATAGGAATAGTTGTGTATTCATGGATAAATTAGATTGGTTTAAAATGTGATTGCCAAAGCTGGCACTTAACCGAATTGCTTAATCTTTTTTGCAGACTTAATGGTCACCCACACTACTCAGATAAATGACCCTTTCCTACATCAAGGATTAATACAATTTTTTAACAGATTAGTGCAATATATAATTGATATTTACCTTTTCCAAACATGTCTCAGCCTAAAATTTTTATTTAAAATGATTGATGAGCATCTATGGGATATCTGGTAGTATTTAGAATTCTTGCGGGGAAATATTATCTGTTCTTAAGAAGTCTATACTAGAAAACCCGACTTCATTTTACTACCTAGTAAACACCAGTTTATAGATTAAAAGATTGAGATTTAAGAGATACCGAGTAGTAAAAAAAATTAGCTAACAAACTAAAAAACAAAATCTTCCGCATTATTCATATTTGTTTTTTCACTCATGCGTTATTATAATTGCGTTGAATTATCGGCACGAACATAAGTTCAAATAATATTCAAATCACCTTTACTCAAAGGTTAGTAATTGACGAGGACCTGGGTTTCGGACCTACAATCCTCCTCGCAACTAAGTCAACCCTTGGATCCACTCTTTAATTAATAGTATAAATGTCGTTTAGGTTATCTCTTAATGTTCCCCTAATATGGGTTAGCGTCCTATTACTTCTGATTACCTCCTGTAAAGAAAGGGAGATTCGTATCTTGGTATTTTCTAAAACGACCGGTTTTAGACATAATTCGATTGGCGCAGGTAAGAAGGCACTGCTACTACTTGGAAAAGAAAAAAAATTCGCAGTCGACACCACGGAGGATGCTTCAAGGTTTAATGAAAGCACATTATCGAAATATTCTGCAGTTATTTTCTTAAATACCACTGGGGATATCTTGAATTTTGCTCAGCAGACTGCCTTCGAAAGATATATACAAGCAGGTGGAGGCTTTGTTGGAATCCACTCGGCTACTGATACAGAATATGATTGGCCATGGTATAGCAAACTCGTAGGAGCACAATTCGAAAGCCATCCCGAAATACAAAAGGCCAAGATTAACGTTACCGACAAAAATCACCCAAGTACCGAATTCCTTCCTGATGTCTGGGAACGAACAGATGAGTGGTACAATTTCAAAAACATAAATCCCGCTCTAAAAATCCTTGCCAAGATAGATGAAAAGTCATACAAAGGGGGCAAGCTTGGCAGCAATCACCCGATGGTTTGGTATCATGAATACGACGGAGGCCGTTCATTCTATACAGAATTTGGACATACAGACGAATCATACAGCGACCCTACTTTCTTAAAACATATTTACGGCGGCATACAATATGCAATAGGCGACAACGAACGTGATTTCGCGAAGGCTAAAGGGCAGAAAGTACCTGAAGAGGATAGATTTTCTCAAATCGTATTAAGTAACTATTTCAATGAACCAATGGAAATAGCTGTATCTAATCAGGGCCAAATCTACTTTACCCAGCGTTATGGTCAATTGAAAATGTACGATGAAAAAACAGGAAAGGTAATTGAAATTGGGAAGTTGGGTGTGCAATCTTATATAGGCAATGGATTGGTAGGCATCACACTGGATCCATCATTTGAAACCAACAATTATATTTACCTGTTTTATACATCCCTTACCGACAAACATACAGTTGCCAGGTTTCGACTTAATAACAAAACGGAACTTGATACCGCCTCAAGAAAAATATTATTGGAAATTCCCATAGAATTAGAATCAAGCGCCCATACGGGAGGTTCGCTTGCCTTTGACAAAGAAGGAAATCTCTTTATATCTGTAGGAGATAATACGGTACCCTTTGAATCTAACGGATATGCTCCAATCGATGAGAGGGAAGGCCGCAGGAAATTTGATGCACAACGGTCCTCCGGAAACACGAACGACTTGAGAGGTAAAATATTAAGAATCCACCCTGAACAAGACGGAACCTACACCATCCCAACAGGAAACCTATTTCCTCCTGACGGAAAGCAGGGAAGACCCGAAATCTTCGTAATGGGAAATAGAAATCCATATAGAATTTCCGTCGACCCCCATACCTCCGTATTATATTGGGGGGAGGTTGGACCAGACGCAGGAGTAGATTCTGCGGCCGGGCCCCGGGGATACGATGAGATAAACAGGGCAGCAAAAGCAGGCAATTATGGCTGGCCCTATTTTGTCGCCGACAATAAAGCCTATACTGAACGTGATTTCGCAAAATACACTTTGGGCGAGAAATTTAAAGCGCACTCTCCGATAAATACTTCACCCAATAATACTGGTTCACAAAAGCTACCCCCCGCACAGAAAGCGCTTATTTATTATCCTTATGCACCATCTAAAGAATTTCCAATCTTAGGCCAAGATTCAAGGAATGCCATGGCTGGACCTGTCTATTATTACAATGACTATAAGAACTCGGCAGTTAAATTCCCGAAATATTACGATGGAAAGTTATTTATATACGACTGGATGCGAAATTGGATAATGGCCGTTACCTTAACCAAAGAAGGGAAGTTAGAAAAAATTGAACCAGTTTTCGCTAACATGAAATTCAATAACGTCATAGATATGCAGTTTGGGCCAGATGGTGCGCTTTACCTTATAGAATACGGTACTTCATGGTATTCTGAGAACGACAATGCTCGGCTAATTAGAATCGAATATTCTGAGGGCAATAGGCCACCCATTGCCAAGGCTTCATGTTCCGACACCGTCGGCGCAGCTCCTCTAAAAGTGCGGTTTGAAGGCGGTGGGTCTTATGATCCAGATGGAGACGATATAATTTTCGAATGGCGTTTTGATGGCAACAGAATTCATTCAAGGGAAAAAGCTCCAAACTTTATTTATAAAAAACCGGGGATCTACTACCCTACCCTCACTACCACAGATCCGACCGGTAAATCAACAGTAAATAGAATGAAGGTAATTGTGGGAAATAGTTATCCTGAGCTCAAAATAAGCCTGGCAGGTAGCAATAACACATTTTTCTCTAGTGACACACCCATTAAATACAAGGTCACTATAAAAGACAAAGAAGATAAAGATATAAACTACGACAGGCTTAGAGTTTCATTGACATATGTTGACGGTCCAGACATCGTAGGCGCTACCTTGGGTCATCAAATGGAACAACCAAAGAAAGATGACGCACTCTTCGATAAAACAGTATTTAAAGACAGCGATTGCAAATCCTGCCATTCAGTAAATAAAAAATCTGTGGGGCCTGCGTTTATGCAAGTAGCTAAACGCTATATAAACACACCAACTGCAGTGACCTATCTGACTCAGAAAGTAATAAAAGGAGGCGGCGGAGTTTGGGGAGAACATGCGATGAGCGCCCACCCGCAACTACCTGCGACTACAGTGACAGAAATGGTAAACTTTATTCTGGAGTTGGCAGAAGAAAAACAAACTAGCACGAAATTTACCCCGGAGGGGACATTCGATGTAAAGGAAGATAAACTGAAGGCAAATGGTCAATACATACTTTCCGCGAGCTATACAGATAGGGGGATAGACGGGAAATATGAGCTGACATCCAATAAAAGCATTAGTCTGAAAAATCCTCTGGTGAAGGCCGTTAAAAGCGATGTCACTTTTAGATGCAGCAGGATAGGAACGGTGGATGATGGCTATCAGGGCAGTCTACTCCATGGTTCATATGTAGGATTGAAGAACGTTGATTTAAATCATATCAAATCAATAGTACTTACTCTAAATTCTAAGTTTGCTAACGGTAATATGGAAATCAGAAAGGATACCCCTCAAGGTGAATTGATTGGCAGCGGTGCGGTAAAGGCAACTGGCGCCTGGGAAGACTGGTATAAAGTTGAGGCATTATTGAAACCTCAGAATACCACGTCAGATCTCTATTTTGTTTTTAAGAACAATAATAAAGTACCTCCATTAGGACAAGAAGGAATGATTAATCTTAAAGACATCCTATTTAAGATATCTAATTGAAGAAGTTGATCGCGAAACTAGCTGGCATATAACCACATTATTAAACAAGAAAATGTCCCTTAAATATATCACCAATACTATAGTTTACTTTTCATTTTTAGTGCTCATTATTCTTACTTCTTGCAAAGAAAAGAAGGCTAGGGTCTTAGTCTTCTCTAAAACTACCGGTTTTAGGCATAGTTCTATAGCTGCAGGTCAGCGCGCCTTGATAAAGCTGGGCGAAGAACACAAGTTCATAGTCGACACGACTGAGAATTCTTCGAAGTTCACTGAGGACAATCTCAATAGGTATGCGGCGGTTATCTTTCTTAACACTACTGGAGACGTATTAAACTTCAACCAGGAGAGTGCCTTTCAAAGATATATACAAGCTGGCGGAGGTTTTGTGGGAATACATGCGGCAACAGATACAGAATACGATTGGCCTTGGTACAACAAACTAGTTGGTGCCCAGTTCGAAAGTCACCCAGAAATACAGAAAGCAAAAATTTCTGTAACAGACCATAAACACCCGAGCACGGAATTCCTTGAGGATATGTGGGAACGAACGGACGAATGGTATAATTTCAAAAACATCAATCCCTCAATTAAAGTCCTTGCCAAGATTGATGAAAAATCATATAAAGGTGGTAAGCTTGGAAGCAACCACCCGATGGTTTGGTACCATGAATATGATGGCGGGCGCGCTTTTTATACAGAATTCGGGCATACAGACGAAGCCTATAGCGAGCCAAATTTCCTAAAGCACCTATACGGCGGCATACAGTATGCAATTGGAGACAACGAACGCGATTTCACGAAAGCCAAAGGGCAAAGTGTGCCTGAGGAGGACCGATTTTCTCAAGTAGTGCTAAGTAATTTCTTTAAAGAGCCTATGGAGATTGCTGTCTCAAATGAAGGGTTTATTTATTTTACGCAACGTCATGGTCAGTTAAACATGTTCGATGGAAAAGCAGGAAAGATAAAAGAGATAGGCCACCTTGACGTACAGTCGCTATTAGGCAATGGGCTTGTAGGAATCGCTCTCGACCCCTCATTTGACAGCAATAATCTTATTTATCTTTTTTATACATCCCTTAGTGACAAACATACGCTTGCAAGGTTCCAGCTAAAAAATAAAACGGAACTTGATACCTTGACAAGAAAAATACTATTGGAGATACCGATCGAAATAGAATCAAGCGCCCACACGGGAGGTTCACTTGCCTTTGACAAAGACGGCAATCTTTTCATCTCTGTCGGAGACAACACTGTCCCCTTCGAATCTAACGGTTTTGCTCCAATCGATGAAAGGGAGGGACGAATAAAATTTGATGCGCAGAGAGCCTCCTCTAATACAAATGATTTGCGTGGTAAAATACTACGCATACATCCACAACCCGACGCCACTTATACCATCCCAGATGGTAATCTATTTCCCAAAGACGGAAGTAAGGGAAGACCAGAAATATTTGTAATGGGAAATAGAAATCCCTATCGAATATCTGTTGATCCTCGCACCTCCGTTTTGTATTGGGGTGAAGTAGGGCCGGACTCTGGCGTAGATTCGACCGCAGGACCTAGAGGTTATGATGAAATCAACCGCGCCGCAGCGCCGGGTAATTATGGCTGGCCATATTTCGTAGCAGACAACAAACCTTATAGGGACTTCGACTTTACGACATCCACAGTTGGTAAATATTTCGATCCGAAAGCACCAGTTAACAATTCCCCAAACAATACTGGAATGCAGAAATTGCCTCCGGCACAAAAAGCACTTATATATTATCCATATTCAGCCTCCAAAGAATTCCCCCTTTTGGGAACAGGGTCTAGAAATGCAATGGCGGGACCTGTATATTACTATAACGACTACAAAGATTCTCCGGTTAAATTCCCTAAATATTACAACGGCAAACTTTTTATCTATGATTGGATGCGTAATTGGGTAATGGCTGTAACATTAGACAAAAACGGCAAATTAGAAAAAATAGAACCCGTATTTGCCAATATGAAATTTAACAATATCATCGACATGCAATTTGGACCAGATGGTGCCTTGTATTTGGTGGAATACGGTTCATTGTGGTATGCGGCCAACGACAATGCGAGACTAATTCGTATTGAGTACTCCAAGGGAAACCGCCCACCAGTGGTCAGTGCCTTCTCTGAAGACTCAGTAGGGGCGGTCCCCCTCAAAGCATATTTTAAAAGTGATGATTCTTATGACCCAGATGGGGATGATTTAATTTTTGAATGGCGTTTTGAAGGTAATAAAATTCAATCTCGAGAGAAAAATCCGACCTTTGTTTTTAACAAACCGGGAATTTATTACCCAACGGTAACGGTGACAGATGCTCAGGGAAAATCAACTGTAAATAGACTTAAAGTTATTGCGGGCAATAGTTATCCCAATATAGTCGTAGAGTTAGAACGATATAATAACTCGTTCTTCCTGAATGATAGTCCTATCAATTATAAAATTAAAATTAAAGACAAGGAAGATAAAACTACAAACCCTGATAAGCTTCGAGTATCTCTAAGCTATGTCGAGGGCCTAGACATAGTTGGCGCTACGCTTGGGCACCAAGTGGAAAAGCCAAAGGTAAAAGAGGCATTATTTGATCGACCGGTTTTCAAAAACATGGATTGCAAGTCATGCCACGCGGTAGAAAAAAGGTCTGTAGGTCCAGCTTTTGTAGAGGTAGCAAAAAAATATATAAATACGCCTAAGGCGGTGTCTTACTTATCTGAAAAAATAATCAAAGGAGGTGGAGGCGTTTGGGGAGAGCATGCAATGAGTGCCCACCCACAGCTATCAAAAACTACAGTGACAGAGATGGTAAATTATATCCTGGAACTGGGTGAAGAAAAACAAACCCAAACAAAATATGCTCCAGAGGGCGCATTTCAATTAAAGGCGCATAAGGGAAAATCATTGAACGGACAATATATTATCTCGGTAAGCTATACAGATGCTGGAATAGATGGGAAATATGAATTGACTACTTCGAAAACACTAAGTATCAAAAGCCCATTGGTAAGAACGGTAGTTTGTGATACTTCTTATAAAACCGCATTGATTGGAACAATGATAAATGGGTACCAAGGCGCTTTTGTAGATGGAGCCTTTATTGGCTTCAAGAACATAGATTTAACCCATGTCCGATCTATCACCCTGACCCTAAATTCTCACTCTGCCACAGGTTTAATGGAGATACATAAAGACAGTCCTGATGGCAAAATAATCGGAACAGCAGCAGTTAAACCAACAGGAGCGTGGGAAGACTGGTATAAAGTGGACGCGCCTATCCCCCTTGACAATGGAACCCGCAATCTATACTTTGTATTTAAGGACAACAATAAACGTAATGAGATGGTAAATTTCAAAGAAATACTTTTCAATGCAGAAAAGTTATAAATTGTAGAATGTTAGGTACAACCATTAATCCATTGATAAATAAACCTATTAAACCAAAAAAATGAATTCTAACCCGAGAAGAAGCACCATAAAAAATATCGCTGGTGGGATACTACTGGCAAGTGGAACATCTGTATTTGCTAATAGCTCAGATAAACCCAAAAAAGTACCTACGATGAAAGGAAATATAAATCATTCAGTATGCAGATGGTGCTATGGAAGCATTCCATTCGAAGATTTGTGCAGGGACGCAAAAGCTATGGGAATAAAATCCATAGAGCTTACTGGGCCAGATGAATGGCCGATTCAGAAAAAATATGGCCTTACCTGTGCCATGCCTTGGGGAGGCGATACGGGGATCGATAAAGGATTTAACGACCTTGCAAACCATGAGGAGCTGATAAAAAAGATGGCCGCTCACATACCAAAGGTAGCGGCTGCCGGTTATGACAAATTAATATGCTTCTCAGGAAATCGTAATGGGATGTCAGATGAGGTGGGGCTAGAGAATTGTGCGATTGGCCTGAAAAAATTAATGCCAGTTGCAGAAAAACACAAAATAACTATTGTCATGGAATTGCTCAATAGCAAAGTAGACCACAAAGACTATATGTGCGACCATACCGCTTGGGGCGCAGCATTGTGCGACAAGGTAGGTTCAGAATACTTCAAATTGCTGTATGACATTTATCACATGCAGATCATGGAAGGGGACGTGATCGCTACGATCAAGAAATACCACAAATATATTGCACACTACCATACAGGAGGAGTGCCAGGAAGAAACGAAATAGATGAGAGACAAGAACTCTACTATCCTGCTATCATGAAGGCTATATTGGAAACAGGCTACAAAGGGTATGTAGCACAAGAATTTATACCAAAAGACCCTAAACCAATGGACTCGCTGAAAAAATCAATCAGCATCTGTGACGTATAACATCTAACGTCGAAGTAAAAAAATCCTCCAGGAGCTTTCCTGGCGGATTTTTTTTGATATAATGTGCAAAACTATTCTATTACCAACTTTCCTGTTTTCAAGATGTTCAACTCATTCCTCAATTGGTAAGTATAAACTCCTTTCATCAAATTTGCGGTTTGGATAGCTTGCCCGTCTTTTATATTTAAAACTTTTTTCACCTCTACACCCTGCATATTTACTATACTAAGATCAATTGCCGAGAAATCTTTTTGATTAAACTTGATTACAAATTCTTTAAAAGCCGGTTGTGGAAAGATACTAGCCTCCATACCACTCAAACCGTTAGGCTCTTCAAGAGAGGTTACTTTTGCGGCTATGGTATTTCTTACAAAGTCTACCAATTGGGTACTTCCTTTTGTAGGTTTTATCGAAGCAGGTAACTGACGCAGGTACCATTTCACCTTCCAACTTACGCTATTATTCGCAGGGATAGAAACATAAGGCCCTTGCAACTCATAAGACAAGTATCCATTGCTTCCCTGAATGAATACCTTAATTTCGTTTTCTCCAGGTGCCTGCTGTGCGGCGGGAGTATCTGTAAATTTCTTTATAAATACCAATCCACTATTCTGCACATTCGCGTACCAACCTTCAGCACCGTCACTTCGGAAGCTACCGCCGCTCTTAGAGCTCACAAGAGTAGAGTCATGGTCATACCAAACAATGGAATTTGTTGTCGTCGTCCAGGTAGCAAGATCAGTCCCTGCACCCGTTCCTTTTGGATAAAATATCAATCCTCCAGAGTTAATCTTGGTCACCTCCCACGGAGACACCGATCGCGTCGTGGTTCCTTTATTATTTACTATATATTCTATGACTATCGAGGTGTCACTTTTAAACCCTGAAAATTTCTTATCCACGCTTAGCTTCAATGCATCATCCGCTGTACCAATACATACTACTTGGTTATTGGAGATAGAAGCTGCATATGGCTTGTTATCTATATTGGGAGGTGGGGGCCAGTTCCATAAGCTTTGTGGAGCCGGCTGCAAGGATGAACCGAAGTCATTGTCACTGGTATTTGCCTTCTTTTTCTGAGTGTCATTATTGCCAATTTTAAAAGAAGTGATACGCGCACCCACTGCGGGGTCAATTTCCATTACTACTCCATTTACGATAATTTGGTATAGATTGCCCACTTTCAATGGCGCAACATCTGCGTTCTGGCCCAGCGCTATTAGGGCGGAGTAGCAAAGCAAAAAAAAGCTAGTTGTAATTTTTTTCATAAATTTTAGGATTATCCCGGGTTAGAGGAGCAAATTACTAAACATTTAGGCATTCCCAAATAGTTTGACAAAAAGCTTGAATCAAGATCACATAAAAGTAAAAACTGCTTTGATCTTGAATGGATAAACGTATAAGATCTCTATAAGTACTTTAGGCGTGCCCTTGCAGGTCAGGCTATGCGTTTCAACTCCTCGTTCCCGACCGAGGGCCGGGAACTGCGGGGTTTCCACTCCTATCCTTCACGCCATACTTGACTAAAAACCAATATTAACGGTTAAATATAAAATAACAAATACCATATTATGAGCTGCAAGACAACATAGAACAGCCCGCTTTTTGAGTGGCCCATGTAGGTCTCTTCGCAAAGAATTCATCGTGCTTATTTGAGTATGGTTCCTTCATCGCTTCATGAAGTTTGACAAATAACGTATCTTCGCCCCTTGTCAGCTCTTCGATGGCATTATGCAGTAGGTAATTTCTTAAAATAAACCTGGGATTAGCAGCCCGCATTGTCTTCAAGGATTCCTCTCTACCTACAGAATTTTGAGAGATTCTAGCCGAATAACCTTTGATAGTATCGGCCAACAATTTCCTATTGTCATTGCTTAATATTTTATAAAAGCTTTCTTTGAAATACTCTTGAATGTCCGTCTCCTCTTGAAGATCTAACGGTATATCTGCGAGTAATTGATAGAATATGGTCATATCTGGCTTTACCTTGGCTAACATCTCTTCAAACCGGTTAATGAACTCCCTATCCTCCGCGCCTACCCTATCTAGGCCTAGTTTATTGCCCATCATTGCGAAATATTTTTCCCAAAATATATGCTCGAACCTTTCGAGCCTCTCTTCCAATTCTTTAGAATCTTTCAACAGCAGGGAGATGGCACCCGCAAGGCATCCCAGGTTCCAATAAGCGATCGATGATTGTTTACCAAAAGCATAACGTTTTCCAGGAAGGTCAGTAGTATTTGGGGTGAAGTTTCTATCGTAATCATCCAAGAAGGAATAAGGACCATAGTCAATCGTTAACCCCAGAATAGACATATTGTCTGTATTCATTACTCCATGCACAAACCCTACCCGCATCCATTCTACCACCATCGTAGCTGTTCTTTCTACCACCTCACTAAACCACTCCAAGACTCTATTTTCGCTGGAGCTTAGGTGTGGATAAAATTTATCGATTGTCCAGTCTGCTAGTTTTCTAAGGTTCTCGGTTTCTTGTCGGGCAGCCAACATTTCAAAATTTCCAAATCGAAGGAAGCTTGGTGCTACACGGGCTACGATGGCACCAGGTTCGTAAGCGGCATTACCATTGTAAAACATGTCTCTCATCACCTGGTCTCCGGTTGAGACAAGGCTTAGGGCACGGGTCGTAGGAACGCCTAAGTGATACATAAACTCGCTCATTAAGTATTCTCTCACTGAAGACCTCAAAACAGCTCTTCCGTCTGCGCTTCTGGAATAGGGAGTTTGGCCCGGCCCTTTTAGTTGCAATTCTCTGGTCGAGCCGTCGGCTAGTTGCAACTCCCCCAAGGTAATTGCCCTTCCATCGCCAAGCTGCCCTGCCCAATTACCAAACTGGTGGCCTGCATAGCAAGCCGCATAAGGCTGCATAGTAGGAGTGACTAAGTTTCCTCCTAATATTTTTACATCCTCTTCATTTGGCTTTTCTAGGTTCAGCTCCTCTGCCAACTCGTCGGACCAGGCGATAAGCTCGGGCTTTTTAACGGGGGTCGGATTTACTTTAGAGTAGAGTACCCTTGGAGTCTGCCGAGGACGCTTGTTTCCACTCTCGTCTCCAGGAAAAGTTTCTACAAATTCGTTTTTAAATATATTGTGATTAAGAGGAATCGGATTCATAAGTTCACTTTAAGCTTAGTAACAAAAAAATTGAGCTAAAAGATAATAAAACTTAAAAAATCTTGGACCTATAAGAATTAATAATCAGACTAAAGCTCCGGCCTATAATGAATTCTCAGTCTTTTGAACGGAAAAATAATATCACAATTGATCAAAAAACGATGAATGAAGTTCACTCGCCATAAGCGTTAGCGAGATGATTAAAAGCAGCCTCGACTTTTAAATCCCCGGAAACTCCTCATAAATTTCGTCACAAGATCTAGCGCAAGCTTGTTCAATCTCGGAAAACATACTATTCAATAAAGTAGAGCTCTCAGTAACGACCTCCTCTGATTTCTCCTCTATAAGCTTTCCAGCAATTGCTTGCATTTGCCTTGCCGTTGCTTCGTATTTACTATCAATACCCATGGTAGAAAATGAAGGAATAATTGAATGAGCTACTTTTTTCAACAATTCCCAATCTTTGTCATCAATGGCCTGCTTCATATTACACACCAATTGTGGGGTTTCTTGCAAATATATTTTGATCATTTCATTCATTCTACTTGCATTGTTTTTGGTCAGCTTTTTTAAATAATCTAGGTTAATAGATTTCTCCTTCGGCATTACCTCAAGGGACTTGTCTACATCCGGCGCCTTCATAAGGTCTGCGCCTTTAATGAATTTGATAATTTTGTTATAAAGAATTTTTTCATCTACCGGCTTAGACATATAATCATTCATACCAACCGCTATACACTTTTCCACGTCCATCGTCGTCACGTCTGCGGTGAGTGCTATAATGGGAAGAACGAGTTTCATTTCTGTACGAATATATTGTGTTGCTTCAAAGCCACCCATCACTGGCATTTGCAGGTCCATCAGGATAATGTCATAGGTTGTTTCGCGCAATTTATCCAAAGCAATCTTGCCATTCGAGGCGATGTCCAGCTCAAAGCCAAAGTCCTCTAACAAGGTTCGCATCAAAAGTTGATTCAAGGCTATATCCTCAACAACCAACACCTTGATCTTTTTTATTCCTACCGAGGCCTCCAGGCCCATATCTTCCTCCAAACCTGCATCAATATCCAGCGTTGCCAATGTTTTGAGGAAGCTTAAGGTGAAACTGAAGGTCGAGCCCACCCCCTCAATACTTCTAACACCGATCGTACCTCCCTGAGGCTCAATGAGACTTTTCACAATGGCAAGTCCTAAACCTGTTCCTCCATATAACCGTGACGTGCCGCTAGAAGCTTGTTGGAAGTCATCAAATATGCTATCTAATTTATCCTCGGGTATTCCTATCCCTGTATCTGTTATGGCAAATTCTATTTTTGCTTTTGCTGTATCCTGCTCCAATAATTTTACACTGACGGTTATTTGCCCCTCAGAGGTAAATTTAATAGCGTTGCTTACAAGATTTAGGATAACCTGATGTAAGCGCATGGGGTCTCCTACCAACACTTCTGGAATATTAGTGTCGTATTCCTTTACAAGTTTTAGATTTTTTTCCTGAAATTTCGTCTCGAACAAGTTGAGCATTGCATTTATTGAAGTCGACATCTTAAAAGGTGTCTGCTCAAACGTCATCTTTCCGGCATCAACTTTAGCCAGATCCAATATATCATTGATTAATACGATGAGCGCGTCACCGGAGATCTTGATGGCATCCAGGTATTCTTTTTGTTTAGGGGCAAGTGTGGTCTTTAGCACCACGTTTGTAAATCCTATAATAGCATTCATAGGTGTGCGAATCTCATGACTCATGTTTGAGAGAAATTGTTGCTTAGTCTTGACCGCCTCTTCTGCAATAAAGGTGGCGCGCTCAGCCTTCTTTTTCGCTTCTATTAATTCGTTTTCAAACCTTTTCTGGTCAGTAATATCTCTTGCCACTACTACAATTCCCAGCACATTTCCTCTATCGTCTTTGTATACTGACCCGGTAAACAAAACATCGGTGAGTTTGCCATCCTTGTGTCGTAAAGTCAGTGGGGAGTCTGCGACCGAGCCTCTAGCAAAAACCTGTTGGTAGACCTCCTTGGCCATTTCTGGCTCAGTAAAATATTCAAAGAAGTCTGTGTTGATCAACTTTTCTTTGGCAAGGCCTGTAACCTTAACGGTAGCTTCGTTTACGTCTGTAATTTTTCCAATAGTACTGATTGTCAACAATGGATCAAGACTTGCTTCTATCAAACGTCTAGCATACTGTGAAGCCTGTTTTGTTTCGGTGACATCTCTAGCTGCTGCAAAAATACCAAGTACATTGCCGATAGGATCTTTGTATATGGAAGAATTATACAAAACATCGGTCAGTCTACCACTGCTGCTTTTTATAGTAAGCGGGTAATTGGTGACAAATCCTTCTTTCAAAACTTGCTGGTAGCCATTTCTAGCCCTCTCTTCTTCTGTAAAGTATTGTGAAAAGTCGGTACCAATAAGCTTTTCTCTGTCTACCCCCGTTACCTTTATCGTAGCTTCATTTACATCTGTAATTTTTCCCTCAGAGCTGATTGTGACAAGGGGGTCAAGACTAGCTTCAATGAGGCCCCGGGCGTAGTTTGCAATAACAAGTTCCGCTGCCCTTTTCTCCTTTTCTTCCTTTTGAAATGCTAATTCCTCATTGGCAATTACAAGCTCGGCGGCACGCTTTTCCTTTTCATCATTTTGAAAGGCAAGCTCTTTTACCGCAATACTCAACTCTTGAGCCCTTTTCTCCTTCTCATCATTTTGGAAGGCTAGTTCTTTATTTGCAACGGTTAGTTCTTGCGCCCTTTTTTCTTTTTCATCATTTTGATAAGCCAGTTCCTTATTTGCAACACTAAGTTCTTCAGCACGTTGTTCCTTCTCGTAGTTTTGGAAGGCCAATTCTTTATTTGCTATGATTAGTTCTGCAGCCCTTTTTTCCTTCTCGTCATTTTGAAATGCCAATTCAGTATTTGCAATTCCTAGTTCTTGGGCGCGTTTTTCCTTTTCAAAATTTTGGAAAGCCAATTCGTTGTTGGCTACGAATAATTCTGCAGCCCGCTTTTCCTTCTCATCATTCTGAAAAGCCAACTCCTTATTAGCAATACCTAGTTCTTCGGCCCGCTTTTCCTTTTCATCATTTTGAAAGGCAAGTTCCTTATTAGCGACTCCCAATTCCTGTGCTCGTTTTTCTTTTTCATCATTTTGGAATGCTAACTCATTATTTGCTATAAACAACTCTGCTGCCCGTTTTTCCTTCTCATCATTTTGGAATGCTAATTCAGTGTTTGCAATTCCTAATTCTTGTGCGCGCTTTTCCTTTTCATCATTTTGAAAGGCCAGTTCCGTATTTGCGATTCCGAGTTCTTGTGCTCGTTTTTCTTTTTCATCATTTTGGAAAGCCAACTCAGTGTTGGCAATGATTAGCTCTGCAGCCCTTTTTTCCTTCTCATCATTCTGGAAAGCCAATTCAGTATTTGCAATTCCTAATTCTTGTGCGCGCTTTTCCTTTTCATCGTTCTGAAATGCGAGTTCTTTATTGGCGACACCTAATTCCTGTGCTCGTTTTTCCTTCTCATCATTTTGGAAGGCCAGCTCATTATTCGCTATGAATAGCTCTGCAGCCCTTTTCTCCTTCTCATCATTCTGGAAAGCCAATTCAGTATTTGCAATTCCTAATTCTTGTGCGCGCTTTTCCTTTTCATCGTTTTGAAAGGCAAGTTCTTTATTGGCGACACCTAATTCCTGTGCCCGTTTTTCCTTTTCATCGTTTTGGAACGCTAACTCAGTGTTGGCAATGCTTAGCTCGGCAGCCCGTTTTTCTTTTTCGTCATTCTGGAAGGCCAATTCAGTATTTGCAATTCCTAGTTCTTGTGCGCGCTTTTCCTTTTCATCGTTTTGAAAGGCTAGTTCCTTATTGGCAATGCCTAATTCCTGTGCTCGTTTTTCCTTCTCATCATTTTGGAAGGCTAACTCATTATTCGCTATGAACAACTCTGCAGCCCTTTTTTCCTTCTCATCATTCTGAAAGGCCAATTCAGTATTTGCGATCCCTAATTCATCAGCTCGTTTTTCCTTCTCATCATTTTGAAAGGCAAGTTCCTTATTTGCGACCCCCAGCTCCTGTGCTCTTTTCTCCTTTTCGTCATTTTGAAAAGCTAATTCTTTGTTGGCGATGCCTAGTTCCTCAGAACGCTTTTCCTTTTCATCATTTTGAAAGGCCAGCTCTTTATTGGCAATTCCTAGTTCTTCGGCCCGCTTTTCCTTTTCGTTATTTTGGAACGCTAACTCCCTGTTTGCAATGATCAACTCTGCAGCTCTCTTTTCCTTTTCATCATTTTGAAAGGCCAATTCTTTATTAGCGATGCCTAACTCTTCCGAACGTTTTTCCTTTTCGTTATTCTGGAAAGCCAACTCTTTATTGGCAATGCCTAGTTCTTCGGCCCGCTTTTCCTTTTCATCATTTTGAAAGGCTAATTCCTTGTTCGCTATAATTAACTCTGCGGCCCTTTTCTCCTTTTCGTCGTTTTGGAAGGCCAATTCTTTGTTGGCGATCCCTAGCTCTTCCGAACGTTTTTCCTTTTCGTTGTTCTGGAAAGCCAGCTCTTTATTGGCAATACCTAGTTCTTCGGCGCGCTTTTCCTTTTCATCATTTTGAAAGGCTAATTCCTTGTTCGCTATAATTAACTCTGCGGC
>DASVUU010000777.1:0-2778 GCA_036386935.1 Cytophagaceae bacterium
TGCTTGTTTTTCCATATTGATTTCTCAAATTTTCGATCGTCTCCTCCACGTCGCTATCAGATACCTCTATTATTAATTGATCAAAGGGCTTTCCCGCCAAATTATATTGAAAGTCAGGTACTATACCAATGTTATAGGAAAAGTCAAACTCCTTTTGGTTGTCCCAATCGATGGGATCCGTCGATGTACTCTCCGGGAGCGGATCACCGACAATGTTCAGCTTGTTTTCCTGAATATATTTCTTGACAGAATTGGATAGCATGCTATTAATTTCATCTACCAAAATGCTTTTGCCGTACATCTTCTGGATCAAAGAGGAGGGAACCTTGCCTGGTCTAAATCCTTTCAGTGTCGTCTTTTTACTGTAGTCTTTTAACTTCTCAGCAACCTTCCCCTGATAATCCTCTTGTTTAAGGCTTACCTTAATTACCGCGTTTGTGAGATCTGTTTGTTCAAGTATTATTTCCAAGGCTCAGAATTTAAATGGTTTCTAAAATAAAACCCTCAACCCGATAAGAGTTGAGGGTCTGAAGTGTGCGGATGGAGGGACTCGAACCCCCATGCCGTGAAGCGCTAGATCCTAAGTCTAGTGCGTCTACCAATTTCGCCACATCCGCATAAAAAATGAAGCGCAAATATATATTGAAAATAACTTAATGCCAATAATTATTTTGAAATATATTCGTAAATATTTAGGAAACGTGATTTGACCAACATGATCAAAATAAATTATGTTATTATTAATCATAGTTTAAATCATATATATCCTATATTATTAAAAAGACCTGGATGCAAGAAGTAGATATTGAAAGTGAAAATAAAGAGATAGTTGGCAGATACAGAAAATTGTTGAAATATGCCAAGCCGCTACTTAAAGACAATGATGCAAAAATTATAAAGAAAGCTTTTTACACCTCGTTGCAAGCGCACAAGGATATGCGTCGCAAAAGTGGTGAACCTTATATTTATCACCCCCTAGCTGTTGCGCAAATTGCTGTCGAGGAGATTGGCCTTGGCACGACATCCGTGGTTGCTGCCCTCTTGCATGACGTCGTCGAGGACACTCATTTAGAAATAGAAGATATTGAGAGGGATTTTGGTCCTAAAGTGGCAAAGATCATTGACGGGTTGACCAAAATTTCTGGTGTATTTGACCATGGCAGTTCTCAGCAAGCGGAGAATTTCAGAAAGATGATTCTAACGTTGTCAGACGATGTGAGAGTTATCTTGATTAAGTTGGCGGATAGGCTACACAACATGAGGACTCTTGGTAGCATGCCCCGTGATAAGCAATTAAAAATAGCCTCAGAAACAATTTACCTATATGCCCCTCTCGCTCATAGATTAGGGCTTTACGCCATTAAGACCGAATTGGAAGACTTATATTTAAAGTATACAGATACTGAGAAATATAAGGAAATCGCAGAAAAGATTAAGCAAACAAAAGCCGCACGTGACAAATTTATTAAAGACTTTATTGCTCCGATCCATAAGGCATTAGAAAGGGGAGGTCTTGAATTCATAGTAAAAGGCCGTCCAAAGTCGATCTATTCTATTTTCAATAAAATGAAAAAACAGAATATCCCTTTTGAAGAAGTCTACGATCTGTTTGCTATAAGAATTATAATTCATACGGAGCCTGAGGACGAGAAAGCCGCATGCTGGAAAGTCTATTCAATAGTCACAGACTTTTATAAACCTAATCCTGACAGATTGAGAGACTGGATTAGCACTCCAAAGGCTAATGGCTATGAATCTCTGCATACAACCGTTATGAGCAAGCCAGGCCAATGGGTAGAGGTTCAAATACGCACGGATCGCATGGATGAAATCGCTGAGAAGGGATATGCGGCCCATTGGAAATACAAAGATAATTCAGCAGTCAGGTCGGAGACAGGCTTAGAATTATGGATTAGAAAGGTAAGGGAGCTCATAGAAACGAATGACTCCTCCGCTTTGGAGTTTATGGATGATTTCAGGACCAACTTATTTAATGAGGAGGTTTTCGCCTTTACACCACGTGGAGATTTGAAAATTTTACCTTACGGCGCCACAGCACTAGATTTTGCTTTTGAAATTCACACAAAGATTGGTTTCCATTGTCTTGGAGCCAAGGTAAATCAGAAACTAGTCCCACTTAGTTATATCCTAAACAATGGTGATCAGGTTGAAATTTTAACATCTAGTAAACAGAAGCCAAGTGAAGACTGGCTAAAGTTTGTTGTCAGTTCAAAAGCCAGAGCCAAAATTAAAGACTCCCTTAAAGAAGAAAAAAAGCAGATTGCTGCGGAAGGGAAGGATATCGTTTTGAGGAAGCTCTCGCAAATGAAATTGGACCTTAATAATGAGGTGATAAACCAATTATTGTTACACTTTAATGTTAAAACGCCCTTGCAACTTTATTACGACGTTGCCAAGGGAACAATTGATCCGAAAGATATTAAGAAGTTTCAGGAGCCGAAAGAAGTAAAAAAGATTGAGAAGAAGGATATTTCGGAAAATAAGGTAGGAGAGGTTAAGAAGGTTGGGGGCCAAGACTCCGACATGTTGCTCATTGGGGACGACATGGACAAGATCGATTATAAACTTGCCAAGTGCTGCAACCCCATTCCAGGTGACGATGTTTTTGGTTTCGTAACGGTAAATGAAGGAATAAAAATACATAGAACAACCTGCCCAAATGCTATAGAACTAATGTCTAATTATGGGTACAGAGTTGTGAAAGCAAAATGGACTTCCCAGAAAGAAATAGCCTTCCTTGCAGGATTAAAGATATTT
>DASVUU010000778.1:0-2453 GCA_036386935.1 Cytophagaceae bacterium
CGCCATGTTGTTCTACCACAAAGAGATTGCCAGAAGAATTTTTTGGTCTAAATTCCTTCTCAGCCTGATATATTAGTAATTTATGTCCATCTGGAGTAAGTGAAATACTTGCCAGGTTTCCAGTCCTTTCTACACCTAGAGGCAGGATCTTCGATGGCAACCAGCTTCCATTACTATCCTTTTCAGATATATAAACATCCTCAAAAAAATGACCGTCATCTTGTTCTTTTTTGTTGGTTGGAGATGGGCGTGATGAGGTAAAGATTATTTCCGCCTCATCAGCGGTGATCACTGGTGCATAATCTGGGTAAGGTGAATTTATGTTTGCCCCCAATTGTCTAATCGTAATATCGGTGGGCTTAGAGACTAGTTCGAGTCCGTATCTACACATCTCGATCTCTCTATAGATATCTGCCAGTACTTGATAATCCTTCTTTTTTTGCTGCAGAATTAAAGTTTTATAGATGTCATAATTAGCAATGGCTTCCTCGAATCGGTGTTCGAGATGAAAAGCTCTTCCCGCATAAAAGAATAGATTGGAGGGGTATCTTTCCGGTGTTCTTAGCGCGCTTAATATATAAGGAAGCGCTTTTTCATTTTCATCAAGTGACACATAACAAACTGCTATTGGATAAATGTGAGTGCTTTTATCCCCGTCCAAACTGTCTAGCAGCAAAAAGTCCGGTAAGGCCTTATGGTATCTGAAGGATTTGAAATTGTCGTTAGCCCGGACTTTGATTCGTGTTCTACTCCTTTCTGATTGGGCAGAAAGTTGCCCTTTTGTGAGTAGCAAAAAGATAAAAACTAAGGGCAGAAATATATAAAAACGGTATGGAAGGATGATCATACAAAGTTTAGGTTAAACCCTTGTACTAAGTTTAATGGAAATAGTTCTCTATTTTTTCCACTTACCAACAGTGAGCGTTTGCAGCATTTGGATTGATGGTAAAGACTTTTCCTTAATTCAAGAATTTGGCCTTTCAATAAACAACCCGATGGCTCCTAATGGAGTATACATCGTATTCAAGGGGTTGTCAATAAATACCTTAACAATAAAAGCTTAATTTTTAGAGTGCATTATGGCGTTTATACTAGGCATACGGTCAAAATTGTTGTGTTTGTTGCTACTATGCTCATGCGTTTCGTACAGTCAAGTATTTAATAACTTTTACAGTTCCGACGCGGTCCCGATAACAGGCAACGTTGGTATTGCAACTCCAGACGGTGGATATCTATTTGGTGGGACTGCCAACAACGGGATCGATTTGGAAATTACAAAAATAGATTTTGAAGGTACTGTTCAATGGTCCTATATATATGACCTTAATAAGGTAAATTTCCCAGAATACATCACTGGAATTTCTATCATAAAAAATAATTCATCCAATTGGCAAGGTTTTTTAATAGTAGGTACAACATACAATGACATCAACACGGTCAACAACAGCTCTGACCCCTTCGTCCTGAAAGTAGGTCTAAGTGGAAATTTGGATTGGGTAAGGGCATTTACAAGAACTGACGAAACCTCATTGTATGGTGGATTTGACAAAGGAATCAAAGCAGAAGAATTGAACGACGGCTCTATCGTCGTATCAATGGATGTGTTAGGCGACGCTGGTATACTTAGGCTCAATGAAAATGGTGATTTTCTAAACGGATCTGCAGCGGCGAGCTCGAAGGTAGTAAACGCAGGAGGGTGCTGCCCTATAGCTTTCACATCAACAGAAGAAATAAATGGAGGTATTCTTAACGCTAGTTCTGATCATTATATAATGGTCGGAGAAGCAAATAGTGAATCCAATAGTTTTTATTACCTACTAGACTTTAATTTGCCGAGTAGTAGTGCGCCTACAGTTTCTTTCGGTAAAATGTTGGGAGGTTCTCCGGAAAAAAAATCTCTACTTTCTGTAGACAAGCTCCCTAATGGGGACTATATCGCCTGCGGATATACAGAAGAAGACGCCCTGGGGGGAATAGGAGATAGAGATGGGGTAGTAATGCGGTTATCCAATATAGGTGAGGTTGTTTGGGCAAAACGAATAGGTAGTGCAGCAAGCGATAGTTTTTCTAAAATAATTTATGACGCCCTTACAGGCAACGTTGTTTGTTATGGAGTGACAAAAAAGCTAACTGGCAACGATAGGGGTGTAGGCATAATAATGGATTTGAGTGGGAATATTATCATTCAAAATTCATTGGAAAACACCTCTTTGGTTTCTGATATAAACATTGCTACAGGAAACAGATATATAATTACTGGTAGTAGTCAAAATAGAATACACGCCTACATTGCGAATAACTCTGATTTATCCAATTCTGCATGTGCTTTTGCAAATCCCGATTTATTACCGTCAGACATCACAGTAAGTAATGGGAACATAGGGTTACCGTCCAACTCTCCCTTTGAGTTAAGTGAGGCCTTTAACAATTATAGCAATTCTGGAGTAAATCAA
>DASVUU010000779.1:0-8609 GCA_036386935.1 Cytophagaceae bacterium
CCCCCTCTCAAGTTCGGTTATTCTTTCTCTAATTTTACCCCCTCCATATTCCCTCCTGCTCAAATTACCTCCGTCAAAGTAACAAGTGCGAATGCCTCCAACTTCTTCCTTATCCAAAATACACTTTGTAGGAATCGGTAAATCAAAATGCATAAGAAAGGGTTTTTCTGTATCTACAGTATCGACGGATTTTATCCCATCATAGACCTGCTCCGTGGTGTAATTATATATCTTTTCCGTCTTAACCTCAATGAATAGTTTGCTGTCTTGAAGAATCAATGTTTCTGCTGGTGCGATAATCAAGAAGGGAATTAATGGCAATAGCAATATATGAATTCTCTCGGTTTTTATTTTTTTGTACCTATCTATCAAATGCGTGATTACGCTTCCGAGAAAAACAAAAGGCAAAATAATTGGGATGGAATAAATAATACATATAAACCCAGCAAGGCCAGCTGTTAGTAAGCCAACAAGAAAAAACAGCGTGGCAATAACAGCTCCTATCCTGGCCCACTTTCTGTTTGGTAAAGCTCCAATTGCTAAGCCCAGAACTACGGGTAATAATCCAAATAACACTATACTAAAAGTTGCCCAGCCCAAAAATAGGAAGACAATTCCTGTCCCAAGGAATATTAATGTGAGTAGGATCGATATTCTGAAACTCTTATCTTGAAGTAAGGAATTTATTTTCATCTCTTATTTTGACTGGCAGATTGCTGCAGACGCACCGGCCTATCACGATTTGCTTAATGTTGTTTAAAAGTAAGATTAAAATATAACATAATACATTACGCTAAATACAAACTCACAAAAGGCATTACAACAACCATATGCTTAATTATGAGTTTAATCAATCCAAAGGTAAGGAAGCAAGCTATTTTTATGACCAATCGTAACTTATCACCAAGTTATCTTCGTTTCTGGAGATTAGATCTGAATAAGTTTAGATTAGTCAAACACGCTACGTTCTGCAGTGTTAGAAGCAAGATAACATTTCAAGGGGGTAGAAATAACTTGAATTAAAGAGTATCTCGGATAACGAGGCACTCTGTTTAAAAAAAAATTGACCTTCAATGAAGGCCAATAAATTATGTTAGAAGCTTTTTACCACGAAAATATGTACACTACCTTAGTCCCTCTTCACCTTCGTAACCCCAGTCTCACCGTCTGTCTTAACGGTAATATCACCGTTCTTCATTTTAACGTCGCCGTCTTTGTCTATTTTCAGTTTGTAATCACCGTCTTTTTCTTTGTATTCTCCATCCTCATCGAGCTTTATTTTGTGATCACCCTCTTCCATCTTAGCTGAACCATCGCTGTCATAGGTAAACTTGCCTTCTTCGGTCTTTACGACTTTGTTGTTTATTACCTCGCCAGTAGGTGCATAAATGGTGTCCTTGGTAGATGTTTTGACGTAAATAGTAACAGGCTCCTTTGTTTTTTCATTGACCATCTTACCTGTCTCCTCGTCTTTCACCACTGCAATCTCACCCCCACCGTTCAAGTCAACAAATTCTGCCTCTTTCTTGCAGGAAGAAATCGAAGCAACAACAATTAAGGAAACAGCAAGTGTCTTTAGATTTTTCATATATGTTTTTTAGTACAAAGGCTTGTAACGCATTATAAATGTTTATGTTATTATTATAATGAGAACAGAATATTTAGGGAAACTGGTGTTGTGTATTTGCATGAGGGATGGTAATGGCAGCGACAAAGGAGCTGGTGCTTGCACCGTAGCGCAGCGAAGCCATGAACAACCCGGCCGACGAAGGAGGGCATGCCCATGGCTCTAAACTACTTACCTTAAACAAAAAATACTATTCAATTAGGATTTTACTCTCTAAATGCGCCTTTCCTGAAGCCAATTGTACCTGATATACACCCTTGGCTAATCCCGGTAAAAACACGTCCTGCAAGCTAGCTGTAACTGCTTGGGTGTGGACCAAACCACCGTTTGTGTTGTATACTGCCAGTGTATTATATTTCTCTGGCACTTCTACGCTGAAGGTTCCATTGCTTGGGTTTGGATAAATTTGCATCCTATTTTTGAGCAAAGCATCTTCGTTTGGTAGTAAAAGGAAGGAGTGACCATCGGTAGTATCAGAGGAAGCTTGGAGCTCAGCGCTTCTTGTGTACAAACCGTTAGATGCACCTACCCAAATTTTTCCTGAGGCATCTGTCAGCACGCCTGAAATGTGCTTGCTCGGCAGTTCACTTAAGGGGAATGACTTCCAATCATCCTTAGATTTTTGCACCAAGGCTGTCGAGGTAATTACGAATAGGTTATTATAGGCATCGGCAAATAACTTTTTGATGGCATTGTCTGGTAGCGGCGAGTTTGAAGCATCAACGGTTGTAAATGTTTTATTTTGGTAAACTTTCAAACCTTTGCTTGTAGCAATCCAAACTCTTTCGTTCATAAGCAACATGTCGGAAGAAGAATCGACTATGTTAACTTCTAACATGTTGAACTCCGCGCCCACCTTCACAAAAAACTTTCCTCGTAATAAATAGGTGCTTGACACTGCATCGGAGACCATCGCTTGAATAGCACCGTTACATGGAGGAAAATAAGTTGCTTCCTTGTCCGCTTTGAATTTTAATACCTGGGCATTGCCTGGGTTGCAATGATAGCCCTCCCCGCATGACACTTGATAGCCTATGGAGGCTACGCCTTGGGCATCAACTGAAAGTGCAGTGATGTATCTGTCGTTCTTTGGTGTAAGGTAAACTTTCCACTTGCTGCCATCGAAACTTGATAAACCATAATTTGATGAAGCGATCCAAACCAGACCTTGCTTATCTATAGCCAAATGTGATACCTTGTTGTCGCTAATGCCAGAGTTGCTTTTATTGTATAAGACTTTTTTCCCGGACGCAGATTCTATTACCAAAAGGCCGTTGTCTGTGCCTGCGTATATTTTATCTTTGAAATTGGCGATGCAGTTAACTTTCTCGGAAAAACCTTCATTTTTCCACTCTTCGGCAAACGTTGTACTTACTATAAGTACTATGCTGAATATTGCTAGTATATATTTCTTACCCATGTCTATTTACGTTTAAATGGACAATGAATAGAATTTGGCTTAGGTAGCTTGTTGATTTTGGCTGTTGAAAAGCTGCGTTCTTTCATAATCCGGCTGATTGTTTGGATAACTCATCGGATTTTTATTTGGTTAAGGGAAATTTGTTCAGCTAATCGCCGATTTTTTTTTGCAATATAAAAAGCTCTTCCAGAAACTGTTCTCTTATCTCGGCGGCATAGGGATTCTCCTTTTCGATTGTTAAAAATAAATCCATAGAATCTTGCCCAAGATTTCTCTTGATGTCTAGTAAATACTGGTAGGCGGGCGTTTTTTGCTCCACATCGGGGATGTCCATCTCGTTGACCGCCCGACCAATAAAATGGGTCAAGGCCTGGACGTAGGCCATCTGCTTATCATGGATTATGGGTGTCCGCTCAAGCACATTTAATTTCAATTCTTTAGAAAAAAATCTCATAAAGGTACCGCCTTTCTTTGTTCGAACCGGGCACACCACCAAATTCAATCCCTTTATTCCATTCTTACCACTTTGAGGCCCAAATAAGGGGTGCGTCCCTATAATGCTTGTTTCTGGGGGCAGGTATTTTAACATTAAGTCCACGGGTTTTACCTTAACTGAGGAGATGTCGACCACCAATGCTTTTGGATTAATGAATGTTTGGATTTCTGCCAAAAGAGTTTCCAAATACTGGACCGGCACGCCTACTACAACGATCTCCTTGGAAGCGGCCTCTTCCAATGTTGCTAACTTAACTCCTAACTTATTTATCTGCTCTGAATAGTCAAGCTTGTCATATACAAAAATCTGGAAATAGGGTTTGAGGTGCGGTATGATGAACTGACCAAAATTTCCAAAACCAATAAACCCGAGTTCCCGCATATGTAAGCTGTTTTGCTGAATAAAAATTAATAGTCGTTTAAAAAATCTCCTAAAAATAATAAAGAATTAATAAAATCCCCTTTAATCTTAATTTAAGGTAATGACAACACCTACTCATCTTAAATATTCACTAATTCAAGATGAAAAGACTTTGTTTAACTACCAGGTAGAACAATAATGTCAGGACCCTTGGGGCCCATTATACCGGTCTACATTTTTGAATAAGAATTGGTATCTAGGTTAGGAAATAATTCCTAATATTGACAAACTATAATTTTGGCTTCTATATAATTTTTCAGTTATCCTAAACTATCCTACTTATTAACTAAATTCCTTTTATGAAATTGGCAAAGACTTTTTTATTCATACTATTTTTTCAAGCCGTCCTATTCTCTTCTTATGGACAAAGAAAACGCGCCTTCGATTTGGAAAAACTTTATAAAGACAATATGATTTATTGTAATTGTAAACTCCAAACATTTAGTGACGGTGCCAAGACGGGACTATTTTCTGAGGATAAAGAACATTCTGGGATTGCATGGTTGAAGGATGTCAAATTTTCGAACGGTACTATAGAAGTAGATTTACAGGGTAAGGATTTATTGCAACAAAGCTTTCTAGGCATCGCGTTTCATGGAATTAACGATTCCACTTATGATGCTGTTTATTTTAGACCGTTCAACTTCCAAGCGGACGACAGTGTCCGAAAAATACATGCCGTGCAATATATAAGCATGCCTCAATACCCTTGGGACTTGCTAAGGAATGAGCATAATGGAATTTATGAGAAATCTATTAATCCACCTCCTTCCGCAGATCAGTGGATTCATGTAAAAATACAGGTCGAAGAATCTAAAATTAACGTCTACGTCAACAACACGAGCATTTCCCAATTGTCTGTTGCTAAGCTTAACAAGCGGAAGGATGGGAATATTGGCCTTTGGTTTCTTGGAAATGCTAAATTTTCTAATCTAACCATCACCCCTAAATAAAATCAAACAAAACCTGACGTGATGATGATTACCGATGGCGATGCAGAAGTAGGAATACCTGGGAAAAAGGACTGGGAAGTTAAAACGAGAACCAAAAACTTTGGATGTTTCAATTATTTGAAAAAAATAAATTTTGTTATCCTGGCGATAATTTTATGGTTGTCAGGCAAAGATGCTACTGCTCAAAACATGAAAGAATCTGTGATATACGGTTCCAATGCAGCCGCGGGTAAATATGCTCGAATAAATAACGACAATCTATATTACGAGACTTACGGAAAAGGAGAGCCTTTGATTTTATTGCATGGAGGCCTGAGTTCCATAGGAGATTTTAAGAGCATTATTCCCGTTTTAGCGAAAGAATATAAGGTAATAGCTTTAGATACGAGAGGCTACGGCCGATCAGCGAATAATTTGGATTCTTTAAGCTACGACTTGATAGCTAACGATGTAATTAAACTGATGGATCATTTGGGGATCCAAAAGTTTAGGGCATTAGGCTTTAGCGACGGGGGCGTTGTAGGATTGATTTTGGCTGGAAAGTATGCTTCAAGGACATTAAAGGTGGTTGCTTCGGGAGCAAATTACTTGGTGGATGGAATCGACGACGTAGAATCCATAAAAGAGGGAATGAAATTAGAAAACATCAAAACTGGTGAGTTCTGGACAGGTCTAAAAAAGGATTACGAGAAACTAAGCCCTCAAAAAGAAAAATTCTACCACCACGTACAATTGGTAAGAAACATGTGGTTGAAGGACCCTTATATTACATTGGATACCTTAAAAAACATTAAGGGAGATGTATTTTTAATGTACGGAGACAAAGATTTCGTAAAACTCGATCACATTGTGAAGCTCTATTCTGTTTTAGAATGCAAAAAGCAATTACTAGTAGTGCCTGGGGGGGATCATTTTATTCTGATGAGCAAGACCGAGATGGTCGCCCCATTGATAATAAACTTTTTGAAATAGGCTTACCACTTAATGACGCGTGACTCCTAAACAGTTTTAAAGGAAATAATCAGCAGCCCTTAGTTTCAAGTTGACTCAATCGAAGATTTACTTACAAAACAGAAGATATTTTCCAACAATTTTCGTCGCTCCCTCCCTGGCATCCATCTAAGATATAATGTCACTATTCCTGAATGCCCAGTTATTGAAGTTGTAAATTCTCAAAATTGTTAATATTTGATAGTTCGTCTTACATGAACATCCCTAAGAGGTGCTTTTAAAACCTTACCCTCCTTTAATCCCGGGCGTAAATACACACAAGATTATTAAAAAGGTAAAAGAACTTCATCCAACTAGCTTATGAAAACCCTTATCACAGCCTTAACAGTGTCTATTCTTATCACATCTTGCTCTACCCAAAAATCGTCTCGCACCTATCACAATAAAGACTATAAATATGTAAAGTCAAATACTGCAAAAGCTTAATTTGGTTAACTTTTAAACTTTCCCATCAATTGGGAAAGTTTAGATTGCATATCCCCTACTACCTCCTCCTTCGCGGGTTTCGCTTTCTTCTGTCCAACCGGCTTGGGAGCATCTGATTTTAAAGACAAGGAAATTCTCTTTCGAGCAACATCTACTTCAAGCACTGTTGCCATCACCTTTTGCTGTACTTTCAAAACTTGAGAAGGATCTGTTATGAACCTGTCAGAAATATGACTTATATGCACCAATCCGTCCTGGTGAACACCAATATCAACAAAGGCACCGAACTTCGTGATGTTTGTTACGATTCCCGGTAGCTTCATCCCAGCCCTCAAATCAGACATTTCATTGATTCCGTCTGTAAAATTAAAGGCCTCAAATTTCTCCCTGGGATCCCGCCCTGGTTTATCCAATTCTTGCATGATGTCAGTAAGCGTGGGAAGGCCAACTTTATCATTCACATATTTCTTTAAGTCGATTTGCTTTCGTACTTCTGGCTTCCTCATTAGATCTGATACTTCCGCACCAACATCCGCCGCCATTGACTTTATGATATGATAGCTTTCAGGATGTACAGAGCTTGCGTCCAGTAAATTCTCGGAGTTTCTGATCCTCAAAAACCCTGCAGCTTGCTCAAACGCCTTATCTCCCATCCTAGCGACTTTCTTCAACTCACTTCTTGTCTTAAAAGGACCATTTGTATTCCTGTAGTCAACAATATTTTGGGCGAGTTGTGGTCCTAAGCCCGACACATAAGTGAGAAGTTGTTTGCTTGCAGTATTTACCTCTACTCCTACCTTGTTTACACAACTCATCACCACATCATCCAGTGATTGTTTCAAGGCATTCTGGTCAACGTCATGCTGGTATTGCCCTACTCCAATAGACTTAGGGTCAATCTTAACAAGTTCTGCCAAAGGATCCATCAATCGTCTGCCTATGGAAACTGAACCCCTAACCGTCACGTCATGATCCGGGAATTCTTCCCTTGCA
Organism: Cytophagaceae bacterium; assembly: GCA_036386935.1. Classification (GTDB taxonomy): domain Bacteria; phylum Bacteroidota; class Bacteroidia; order Cytophagales; family Cytophagaceae; genus DASVUU01. The sequence goes on from DASVUU010000779.1 coordinate 7,347, forward strand.
ATATCTGAAGCGGAATAGATGGATGCCCCACTTTCATTGACGATCACTACTTGAATAGAGGGAGAAAGACCACATGATTTAATAAATTGTTCTGTCTCCCTTCCAGCCGTGCCATTACCAATAGCAATCGCCTCTATGGAATACTTGTTTATAAGCGATTCTACGACCGCTTTTGCTTCAGCAAATTTCTTTTGTGGCTCATGAGGATAAATGGCGGTATTTTCTAAAAGCTTCCCCTGACGGTCTAGACAAACAACCTTGCACCCACTGCGGAAGCCTGGGTCCAATGCCAATATATTTTTTTGTCCCAAAGGCGCTCCTAGTAGTAGCTGCCGCAAATTTTCGGCAAAAACTTTTATTGCCTCTTCGTCCGCCTTGGTCTTGCTTGCCATCCTAATCTCTGTTTCGATGGATGGCTTCAGCAACCTTTTGTATGCATCTTTAATAGTAACTTTTACTTCCTGTGCTGACGGGCTGTTATTTTTTATAAAAATCGATTCCATCGCTGCAATCACATCTTCTTCTGGAGGAAAAATATCAAGCATCAAAATCATTTCCTTCTCGCCACGACGCATTGCTAACACTCGATGTGAAGGAGCTTTAGATAAGGGTTCTGACCAATCAAAGTAATCTTTATATTTCTGACCTTCTTCCTCTTTGCCGGCCATCACTTTGCTTTTAAAAATGCCTTTTTCTGAAAAAAGATTTCTAACCACTCCTCGACATTCTGGATTTTCGTTTACCCACTCCGCCATGATGTCCCTTGCTCCTGCTACAGCTTCTTCTACGCTGGCTACCTGCTTCTCCAAATCAACAAATTCTGCTGCCTTCGGAGTAAAATCTAGCGGAAGTTGTTCCCAAATTATTTGCGCTAAAGGTTCTAGCCCTTTTTCCTTAGCAATAGTACCCTTCGTCCTTCTTTTCGGCTTGTAAGGTAAATACAAATCCTCCAGTACCGCCATTGTTGTTGCTTCGTTGACGGACGCTTCAAGTTCTGGAGTAAGTTTTTGGAGCTCTTTCAATGATTTTAAAATGCTTTCTTTTCGTTTAGCAAGCTCTCTGAGTTGCTCTGACCTATCTCTTATGTTTGCAATTTCAACCTCGTCCAAACTTCCTGTTGCCTCCTTCCTATACCGAGAAATAAAAGGAACTGTCCCCCCTTCGTCCAGAAGTTCTAAAGTAGACTCAACATTTTTAAAATTCAGGTTTAGTTCACGAGCGATCTGCTCGATAAGCGATTTATCTTTACTCATTCTTAACTGT
>DASVUU010000780.1:0-3162 GCA_036386935.1 Cytophagaceae bacterium
AAGAAAATTTATTTGAGGCAATATTAGATTACCAGAAACGTGAAAGAAGATTTGGTAAAATAAGCGAACAGTTGAATAACTAATGATGAAGAACTTTTTTAGAATAATTATATTTTTCGTGTTTTACATATGCTGGGCTGATGTTTCAGCTCAATTAACGAATGCAGGAGGAGATATTAATATTAGCTATTCAAGTCCTGAAGAATTTGAAATAGGCGAAGTGACAATTAGCGGCTCTGAATTTTTGGATTCTAAAGCCCTCATTTCTATTACAAATTTGAAGGCGGGCGACAAGATAACCATCCCAGGTGAGCAAATAAGTAGTGCAATGAAGAAACTGTGGGACCAGGGTTTGATAGGGGACATAGAGGTTTCTGCTAAGAAAGGAGAAGGTAAAATCGTCAATATTGACTTCAAAATAAAGGAAAGGCCCAGACTCTCTAAGTTTGTTTTTAAAGGGATAAAGAAAGCAGATCAAGAGGATCTGAGTGAAAAAATTGACATTGCAAGAGGTAGGATTGTCAATGATGCCTTAATAAAAAATGCTCGGAAAAAAGTGAAGACTTTCTACGAGGAAAAAGGATTTTTTAATACTGAAGTTACTATTACATCAGAAAAAGATTCTTTGCTATCTAACAACGTCATTTTGAACGTGAAGATAGACAAAAACGAAAGAGTTAAAATTTCTAACATTGCTTTTGAAGGGAATAGTGATATCTCTGAAAAAAAGCTGAAGAGAAAAATGAAAAAGACTAAAGAGAAGGACTGGTACAAGCTTTTTACTACTTCCAAGCTTATAAAGAAGGAATACGAAAATGATAAGAATAGCCTCATAGAATACTACAACACTTTAGGATATAGAGATGCGTCTATAGTTTCGGATACCGTTATCCCGGTGGATAAAAAGCATGTAAAACTAGAGATAAAGCTAGAAGAAGGTAGAAAATATTATTTCCGAAATATTACATGGACCGGGAACTATGTCTATACAGATAAGACGTTAGATGCCATACTAAATATTAAAAAAGGAGAAATATATAATACTCAAAATCTTCAAAAGCGCCTTACGTACAATCCTCAGGGTTATGATGTAAGCTCCTTGTACCTGGATGATGGTTATTTGTTTTTTAATGTTGAGCCGGTAGAAGTCTTGGTAGAAGGGGATTCTATTGATATAGAGATGCGGGTGTTTGAGGGTGCTCAAGCAACGATAAAGAATGTATATGTTTCTGGTAATACAAAAACCCATGACCACGTTATCTACAGAGAAATAAGAACTTTACCTGGTCAGAAATTCAGCCGAGCGGATCTTATTAGATCCCAAAGAGAGCTTGTTTCATTAGGTTATTTTGACCAAGAGCAACTAGGGGTTAATCCGGTACCAAACCCACAAGACGGAACTGTTGATATAAATTATACGGTTGTTGAAAAGCCGAGCGACCAGATCGAGCTTTCAGGCGGTTGGGGAGGATACTTTGGTTTTGTGGGTACTCTAGGACTTTCTTTTAATAATTTCTCGGCAAGAAACATTACGAAACCAAGAACATGGAGTCCATTACCATCTGGAGACGGGCAAAGACTATCTATAAGATTCCAAGCAAACGGAAAGTCATTTTCAACGTATTCATTGTCGTTCACAGAACCTTGGTTAGGCGGAAAGAAGCCGCAATCTTTGACAACCAGCTTAACTTATTCCAAACAAAATAACAATGTTTATTTCTCAGGCGGAGGAAGTTTATCGGTAATCGGTGGAACGGTTACCTTGGGCAAAAGGGTGAAATGGCCAGATGATTACTTCACCTTGAGTCATTCCTTATCGTACATGCGTTATACCTTAGACAATTACAGTTTTGGTAGCTCTTTAGGTTTTACAACTGGTACGGCTAATAATTTGACATTTAATAATACGCTCTCTAGAAATAGCTTGGATGATTTTACATTTCCAACGAGCGGGTCAAATATCTCATTGAGTGTAAGTGCAACTCCACCTTATTCTCTGTTTAGAAAAGTGGATTATAATGATCCAAAGCTAAACTCTGAGATCAGGTACAAATTCGTAGAATTCCATAAATGGATGTTTGACAATTCATGGTTTACTACATTGGTCCCAGGTAAAAAAAGAAATCTGGTGCTGAATGTTAGGTCGCACTTTGGGTTCATCGGCGCTTACCAGAGGAAGACAGGGATTGCACCATTTGAAAGATTTGTAATGGGAGGTAGCGGCCTTTCGGGCTTTAATTTCCTTCTAGGATTAGATCTCATAGGTTTACGAGGTTACGAGGACAGATCGATTGTCCCAGTCGAAAATGGACGTCAAGTAAATGGTGTCATCTTTGATAAATTGGTTACGGAAATACGGTACCCCGTTGCTATCAGCCCGGCATTTTCATTATTCATCCTGACTTTCTTGGAAGGTGGTAATAACTGGAGCAATTTTAAGGAATTCAATCCGTTCAATATTTACCGTGCAGTGGGTGTAGGTACAAGAATATTTATGCCAGCTTTTGGGATGATTGGAATTGACTATGGCTATGGCTTGGATAAACTGCCAGGCGCGGAGAAGACTGGTTCTAAAATAACATTTACTATCGGGCAGCAGCTTAGATAACATGATGAAATCAAAATTTATAGGTCTTATAATTGTACTCTTGAGTTGCTATACTCTTGCACCCGCTCAAAAATTTGGATATATAGACAGTGATTTTATCATAAAAAAGATGCCTGAATACAAAAAGGCGGAAACTGAGTTGACAGAAATCTCGCAAAAGTGGCAGAAGGAAATTGAATCTCTAAAGCTTACTATAGATAAACTTCAAGCTGACTTCAGATCAGAAGAAGTGTTGTTAAGTGAGGAGATGAAAAAAGAACGTCAGGACACGATTGTTGCAAAAGAAAAAAAACTAAAGGAACAACAGAAGAAAATTTTTGGTTTTGAGGGCTTAATATTCTTGAAAAGGCAAGAGTTGATGAAGCCTGTTCAGGACAAAGTGTTTGAAGCGGTCGAAAAAGTCTCGAAAGCTAAGCAGCTACAAATAATGTTTGATAAGTCTGGTGATTTGGTCATGATTTATACAAATCCAGTCCATGACTACACAGACTTTGTTTTGGACCAGCTCGGCTTAGGCGACCCTAACGATACCGTCGAGGGGAATGAGAACGAGA
>DASVUU010000781.1:0-2567 GCA_036386935.1 Cytophagaceae bacterium
ATGTTGGCCAGGAGGAGGCTACGGCTATGACCAGGCGATTGTCTAAAGAAGAGGGCATATTTGCTGGCATGAGCAGTGGGGGTTCCGTCGCGGCAGCGCTAAGACTCATACAAGGTCTTAATGAAGGGGTAGTCGTCTGTATCATTTGTGACCGAGGAGATAGGTATTTGTCCTCAGGGTTGTTTGGGTGAGCTTTATTAGTTGGAAGACACGATATTTTTCGCAGATGATATGTTTGACACTTCTGTATTATTTTTAAGTCAACAAGTCTTAATAGAGACTAAGCCAATTTCGATAGATGTCATTTTTCTAGTGTATTAATGGTAGTTTTTGTTATGGACGGAGGAATTTTGTGCCCTTCGAAATTGCTGATAACTATATATTTCATTAACTAACAACCCCTTACACTTTTTATCTAATTCTTGAAATCCACTTGATATAATAACCCCGTACGTCTCTGCAAATTTTAAACATACTAACTCATTTTAAAATGATAGAGACAAATCCTACTAAAGAAACCATAAAAGAAGGCAAGTCACGCCGTTCTTTTATGAAGTATGCTGGAGCCGCAGCAGCTACTTCCGCACTTATTATTGCTGGTTGTAAGAAGAAAGACGAGGCGCCAGGGCCAACTACGGATCAAGGTGTTGATCTTGGAAGTGGAGATACAGGTGTTCTAAATTATGCATATGCTTTGGAGCAATTGGAAGCTGCGTTTTATACGACCGTTGTTGCCGATGCTAAGTTTAAAACTACTTTCAATGCGAGTGAACAAACAATGTTAATGGAGATAAAAGACCACGAGGTAGTACACAGAGACTTCCTCAAAGCGGCTTTAGGAAAATCCGCAATACAGGATCTTGAGGTTAACTTCACTACCATCAATTTTGGAGATAGGATGAGTGTCCTTGGTACCGCAAAGGTATTTGAAGACCTTGGTGTTTCAGCCTATAATGGTGCGGGTAAGTTACTTACAAGTGCCGATAATCTTTTGGTAGCAGGCAAGATTGTTTCTGTAGAAGCAAGGCATGCTGCAGCAATCAGAGATACTCTGAATCCAAAAATGGACATGTATGAAAACTTAGATGCTGCAGGCATGGATAAGCACCTCTCACCACAAGATGTTCTTAAAGCTGCATCTCCTTATCTAAAGACTAAAATCAACGCTTCAAATCTACCCACTACTTAATTAGATCAAAAATATGAACTTACTAAAAATAATAAATATGCTTGATCTAACGAAAGTAGATCATGAAGAATATGTAAAGCCCGCGATGAGAAGGGATTTGTTCAAAAAAGCCAAAGACTTTTCGCTAAAGGCTGCATTGACATCAGCCCCTTTCGCGCTTGCCGCCATGCCTGGTATAGTAAAAGCACAAGCAAGTTCAGTTAATGATGTGCTGAATTTCGCTCTAACATTAGAGTACTTGGAAGATGAATTTTATACCATGGCGCTTAAATCTCCTGATTTGAAAATACCAGAGTCTGACAAGAATATTTTCATGCAAATACAAAAGCACGAGAGTGCTCACGTTGCATTTTTAAAAGGTGCATTAGGTATGAATGCTGTTTCAAAACCAACATTTGATTTCACTGCTGGTGGAGCATTCCCTACAGCATTTACTGAATACCAAACGTTTCTAGCATTAGCCCAAGCTTTTGAAGATACTGGCGTTAGGGCATATAAAGGCCAAGCTGGAAACCTTATGAGCAGCGACGGTACACTTACAGCTGCTTTAAACATTCACTCAGTGGAGGCAAGGCACGCTTCTGTTGTCAGAAGGTTACGTGGTCTAAACGGATGGATCACAGGCAACGACCGAGGAACGGGAATGCCTGCAGCCACTCAAGCTGTTTACAATGGTGAAGAAAATACTACACAAGCTGGTGTGGCATTGGCATCCATCACAAAAGTTACTGGTAACGGACTGTCGGAAGCGTTTGACGAACCGTTAACAAAGGATCAGGTTTTAGCTATCGCCACTCTTTTTATAAAGAAATAAGAAGTAACAGGGGAATAATTCCCCTGTTTTACTAACACATTTTAAATTAATTGATATGAATACTACATTACTATTTATCGGAGGCCTCGGTGGTGGCGAAATTGTTCTCATCGTAGCCGTAATATTGATTTTCTTCGGTGCTAAAAAGATACCTGAACTAGCGAAAGGACTAGGAAAAGGAATAAGGGAATTTAAAGATGCTTCAAAAGAAGTAACGCAAAATTTTCAAGAGAATTTAGAGGAGAAGAAAAGCTAACAATAAGTTTAGCTATCGTAGAGAATTAAATTCCCTATTTTTAATAGATCTTTTCTATAAGGGATTTTTAATCTTTGTAAATCATTTTTTGAAGGACCCGCTAATATCATTTTTATAATCCTAGTTTTTACTTGATCATTTATAGTAAAAGTTTTTGTTACCTAAGCGATTCATTTTTGGGAATAAATTTTTAATACTTTCACCCAAACAAGCGAAAGGTATTAACATTTGTACAAGAATTCGGTTGCCCCTTATCTACAAAAACACACTGTTTAAATGAAAAAAAAAATACCAATTGGAAATTTAAG
>DASVUU010000782.1:0-11797 GCA_036386935.1 Cytophagaceae bacterium
TCTTTACCTAAGTGACAAAATATCTATTACACCAGGGGCTCGCTATGAATATATCAATACTACGGCAGAGGGCTTTTATGGTGAAACTCCTCGAAATTTAGCGGGGGACATATTGGAGGTACGGCGTACCGAGGAGTACCGTAACAATGCAAGACACCTAATCCTTGGAGGAATAGGCGTTAGTTATAAGCCAACTTATAAGATAAATATCTATACCAATATTTCTCAAAACTATCGATCTATTACTTTCAGTGACATGAGGGTTTTAAACTCGTCTTTTGTTATTGACCCAAACCTGAAAGACGAGAGAGGCTATTCTTTTGATCTGGGATTGAGAAGTGAGAGGACTTCATTTCTAATCTATGATGTAAGCTTGTTTTTTTTAAATTACAACAACAGAATAGGGGAGATTTCAAGCAGGGACAATTCTAGAATTATAAGAGTCAGAAAAAATATCGGACAAGCGACAATTATGGGCATTGAGTCTTATATTGAAGCTGATGTGTTTCGTATATTTTTCCCCTCCAAGGAGAATTTTAGCGGTGTTATTTTTACTAATACTGCTTTCACTCATTCCCAATATGTGCGAAGCGAACTTTTAAGGGTCGAGGGCAATCAGGTTGAATTTGTACCTAAAGTTAATCTAAAGACAGGAGTGAGGCTCGGATATAAGAAGATTAAAGCCTCCTTCCAACATACTTACATGTCGAATCAATTCTCTGATGCTACAAATGAAATTGAAGGAGGGGTGTCTGCCGTAGCTGGGATCATACCGGCATACTCTATCATGGACTTAAGCCTTTCTTACGAATATAGAAGGTATAAAATCGAAGGTAGCATTAATAACCTAGCGAATCAGATGTATTTCACCCGCCGTGCCACCGGTTATCCAGGGCCTGGAATACTTCCATCGGATGGAAGGAGTTTTTATTTGACTTTGCAGGTGAAGATTTAGCGAAATTTTTTATTCAGATTGGTTAGCTAGCTAACTAATTTTGGCAATTTGGCTTTCATTTTTTGAACTATGCTCCCGATTAATTGGGGAGCTTTGTGAGTTTAATTTGCATAACACCCATTCAAGTTACGGGTTTAACTACCGCAGGAGAGACCAACAGTCTTAGACTGCGCAATAAAGTATGTTTTAAGAAAAATATTCTCCTTTTTTTTAACTGCCTTGGATCATTATCAATAGTTTTTAACAAAACAAGTATCACTTTATCCTACCCCTGTAAATTAGTTAAGCCCATAGACGATTTTTTATTCTAAACTCAAACGCTTTTTCAACTTCCGTTGTATTATTTCTAATTGGCTGATACGCTATTTATTACAGTCGTTTAGCCGGGATTTGGACTGTTATTTAAAGGTTTGCCTTAAAAATTAAGTATCTAATATCCTGTAATTTAAGACTATAATTATTGTTTCTTAGGTGTCTTCTTTATACTTTTATAAGAATTCAGAGAATTAATTGCATTAAATCCTAGGTGACTCACTTTAGGTATTTGAACGATAATCAAACCTGGATCTTTTGAACATTTAAAACCAATCTATTGATGAAACAAAAATTTATTAAGACGCTCTTTTTTGGTGGCATAGCAACCCTAGGGTCGCTAAATGTGTTTGGCCAGGGCACAACTGCCTCGCATGATTTTAATGACAATGTAGTCCCTACAGCCTGGAGGGCTGGACAAGGATTCTTTATAACTGCGGCAGAACAGAGGTTAAAGGTGAAAGTGGCAAAGCAAAGATGGGAAGAGTTCTCCTATGACCTGCCTTTAAATTTAACAGCAGCGCCTAAGGTCAGCTTCAAAGTAAGGGGTGACAATTATTTTCAGTTAGTTCTTGCCTTAGTTACGACGGAGAAAGACGCTGACGGAAACACTGTCAGCAAAGACAATCGTTTTCAGACTCCCCTTCTTGCCACCATCTTCCCTAATAAGGAATTTATTGATGTGAGTTATGACTTTACAGATTTTTTAGCCGCCTCAGGTACTGATGCAGGAAACTTGGACCTTTCTAAAGTGACATCAATCCGATTTATGGTGGATCCAGCTTGTGAGAAATCTGTAAATCTTGAGATTGATGATTTTAAGGTTGGAAGCGCAGCTCTTTCGTTCCCACGAATGATAGCCCCAATAACACAAAATGCCTATCTCAATCAAGCAGCTACAAATGTTTTGTTAAGGGGATTGACGGCAGGAAGTACGGTAACCGCAACAAGTTCAAACCCAGCTTTAATACCAAATCCAACTGTAGGTGCTATAGGTACCAATGGAATAGCCAATTTGGTTTATACACCAGTTGTAAACCAAAGTGGTACTGTAAAAATAACAGTAAAAGTGTCAAAAGCGGGATTGAGTGATTTGATATTCCCTTTTGACGTCACCGTAAATTCAAACATTGCACCTACAATTGATCCAATAGCTAATCAAACTGTAGGATCTAATCAGACCCTAGCCATCCCATTGTCTGGTATATCCGATGGTAATACCTCAAGACAACAGGTTGTTACAATCACTGGGAAGTCGAGCGATCAAACAGTTATTAGGGATGCAGACATTACCTTAGTTTACACTAACCCAATGACAAACGGTCAAATTACCTTCAAGACATTGACAGTTGCTAATGGTTCAAAGACGGTTAATATTATTATTACGCTTGCCGATGATGGCGGTACAGAAGGAGGAGGGGTAAACACAAAGACTGTGACTATTCCCATTACTGTCTATGCTAGCTATTATAAAAGCCCAGAGATCGCGAAGATTACTAACAACAATTTTGCTTACATAGGGACCACCTACACCACAACACTTACTGGTATTAATGATGGGAATGGTGGCAGCAAAGTGACTACAGTTACTGCAGTCAGCAGCAACCAATCGGCTGTTCCGAATCCGGTCGTCAACTACGTGGCTGGGAGCAATACAGCAACAATTAGTTACAAGGCACAAAACAAAGAGCTGTCGACGATTACAGTCTCAGTTACTAATACAGGTGCCCCTGCCAATAGTAATGGAAATTCTACCACCACTACTACGTTCACAGTAAAAGGTATAGATCTCCCTTATACGGGCTACATCGAGGACTTTCAAAGCTGGGGTGTTGATGGTAAAACTGCCTCACCTAACGTGCTAGGAGGAGATTATTTTTCTAGTGGCACAGGTGGAGATGACAGGGTAGCATGGATGACCAGTTTGGATGGATATGAGCAAAAATGGTTTGTGGAAGGTCAAGGAAGAGAAAATACTTTGGCAATCGATGCAGCGGCAAAGAAAGCGACACTAGTTGTAAAGAAACCAGCAACAATTCCTAACACTTTTGGCGGGGTATGGTATTCGCCTCGTAAATTGTTTGACTTAAGAAATAGTAAATACTTGAGTGTGACGGTTAGTGCCGACGTACCTACTACTGTTACATTCGATATCTTTGATGTAAATAATAAAAGGTATGGTTTATTGCCATCTAAAAGGATAAATCAAACACCACAAAACATAACTTTCGTGTTCGATCAAGCGCCCACCGACGCAGGCTTTGATTTCAGCAAGGTGGCAGCGGTACTGTTAAATTCCTCAATATTTGTAGATTATAATGGTACAATTACGATTAGCAACTTAAAGATTGGTGATAAGGCGGACAATGCACCCGCTGCTAAGCCTCAATCAATTGTTATGAACCCTATAGCAAACAGAACAATTTTCAGCAATATCGCCGGATACACGGTGAATCTGGAGGGAGTCTTTGTCGTAAAGGATGCTATAAAACTTTCTAACGCTGTTACCCTTTCCGTGACAAGTAGTAATCCTGCGCTTATTCCTACACCTGAAATTACAAATCCAATAAACGGACATGCTTCAATTAAAATGAAGCCCGTTGCTGGGGCTAAAGGAAGTAGTGTGATTACCGTTACCGCTAAAGCTGCCGGAGTTGATGATAAAATTTTCACCTTCAACGTCGACGTATTAGACAAATCAACATTGTTGCCAGGTACTGTTACGCTTAATGGAAATCAAACATTTCAAACAATGTCAGGAATCGGCACCTCTTTATATACTACGAAGGACGCAGAGGAGCGAGCAGGCGAAATGGGGGCTACAATGCTAAGATTCGACATCGGCGCTGAAATGCAGCCTGGATTAGAAGGGCTTGAAAACGACAACAGTGATCCTTTCGTCCTAGATTTAAGCAAATATAAATTTACCCCACAATTAATAGATGCAATTAACAAATCGAAAGAGCTTGGTTGCGACCGATTTATAGCCAACGTTTGGACCCCTCCAATTTGGATGAAAGGTGTTTTGGCATTCCGTCCGCAAACGCCACTAGGAGGCAGAAATCGACTTTTAAAAGAAATGTATGATGAGTTTGCAGAATACGTTGTTGGCTCATGTTTGGCGTTCAAAAATCAATTTGGTACAGAGATATATTCAATCAATTTGCAAAATGAGGCTGAGTTTGAATCGTCAACCAATTTGACAGCCACATGCCAATATACTAAAGAGGAAGCGGCAGAAGTGGTAAAACTTGTTTATCCAAGGTTAAAGGCATTAGGCTTAGCTACTAGGATACATGGATTTGATCAACTTCCGCAGCAAGGCAATGTGTTGCCATGGTTACAGTATTTCAATGCCGCAATACCCAACGAAATGGATGCATTTTCTATACATGCCTATGAGGTGAATGCAATCAATCCGGCAACGATCGACAACGCTACGTTGCAAAGCTATTATGAGGAGGCGCAAAAGGTCAGTCCTAAAAAAGAACTTTGGATGACAGAAACTTCCGGGCTTCCCCCAACTGCTGAGGGAGCGCGAATCAATATGTCTTCAATGTTTTCGTCATTTGCAAATAACGTAAGCCTTTGGGGGTATTTTGAGATTAGTAAGGAAGATGTAATGAATTTTTACGTTCACAAGAACTTTGCGAAATTCATACGTAATGGTGCCGTCAGAATTGGTGCTTCTTCGACATCTGTGCCAGCGATTGCATTTAGGCATGCTGAAAACAAAACATATACTGTAGTTTTAGTGAACACGGGCAGCACTTCACTCCAATCAAAGTTAGCTGGAATGCCTGCTGATTTCCCGAATAAGCTATATGCATACATGACAGCTGAGAACATTAATACTCAACTCATAGATTCAGTGACAGCATCTGACGGTTATATGGTAAATCTTCCACCAAACAGCATAATTACCCTTTATAGCAAGTTTGAAGATGTTACTCTAGCCAATGAGCAGGCTGATGTTGCAAGTATGCAGATGATGGTTTATCCAAATCCGACGAAGGGAGAGGTAAGCGTAATGTTGCCGAACAACAGTTTCAGAGATGTTGAAGTCTACGATATCACCGGAAGACTTGTAATGACGCAGGCGTTAAAAGCCAATGGCACAAAATTTGAGAGCTTGAACTTAAGTGGATTGCAAAAAGGAATTTATATTATTTCTGCAAAAGGAGATATAAATTTACGAAGTAAAATAATGTTGGAATAACCAATTTACAGTAGTAGCAAACAAGAAGGGTCCCAATTTAGGACCCTTTCTTGTTTTGACATATCTATAATCTTCTAATATCGCTAGATGCAGTTATTTTAGTTCAAATGCTACAATCAAAAGCAGCCTTTTATTCAAAATAAAATTATGGCTATCGTACTTAGTAAGTACCAACTGATAACATAACTAACGTGCAACCTAAAACAGCCTCAATTTTATTGTCTTTTGCAAGTCGAATTAGGTGGTCATTCTCTGTCCCCGGATTGAAAATAATTCTTTTCGGCTTGAGATTTATAATGTAATCTTCGAGGCTTCCCTGGTTCTGAGGACCAACATACAAAGTTACTGTATGCACATCATCAATATGAGGCATATCATTCAGGATTGTTATTCCCGCCACTTCACCTTTTTTAATTCCTACTGGAACAAATTCATGTCCAAAATTTTTGAGCATCGTCGCCGCTTTGTAGGCAAATCGGCTTGAATCAGGAGTAGCTCCAATGACAACAGTTTTCTTCGACATAACTTCTTGTATTTATATATTAAATCTTTTGTACGTACAAATGTTTCCTTCGGTGGATAATTGTTTGAGAAATAGCAATTTAAAGATGTGCATTTTAGCCATACTGTTGAGCTAGCTGTTCTGCACACCTCTCACCATCCATAGCAGCAGAGACTATTCCTCCTGCATACCCAGCACCTTCTCCACATGGGTACAGCCTTTTTGTTTCTAAATGCTCCAATGTTTCTTTATTCCTAGGAATGAAAATAGGTGAGGAGGTTCTACTTTCGACACCGACAATTTGAGCCTCATTGCTTAAATATCCCTTCATTTTTTGCCCAAAGATCCTAAATCCTTCCCTTAACCGTTCGCTGATCATCGGTGGCAGAACATCATCCATCAGCACTGAAGTGAGGCCTGGTTGGTAGGAGGTCTTCAATAGGTTGGAGGAAAATTTCCTATTCACAAAATCTTGAAGTAATTGTGCGGGAGCGCGCTGGCTCTTGCCTGCTTTTTCCCAAGCCGCTTTTTCAATGTTTTTTTGGAACTCTAACCCTTGAAAAGGACCGAAGCGTTCGTATTGTTTAAGGTCTTCAGGATTTACGGCTACTACAATGCCCGAGTTCGCAAATTCAGAATCTATCCTTGACGGCGACATGCCGTTGACGACCACTTCCTATTGGTCTGTGGCAGCTGGCAAAATGAAGCCACCCGGACACATACAAAAACAAAAAACGCCCCTTTCTACACCATTATATTTTGCTTGATGTACCAGAGCATAAGAGGAGGCGGGCAGAATATCGCCTCTATTGTCGCAATGGTATTGAATGTTATCGATAAGAGATTGTTGGTGCTCCACTCTTACGCCCAATGCGAAAGGCTTTGATTGGATTATTATTTTTTTAGCATGTAAAAGATCGTAAATATCTCTAGCTGAATGACCTGTAGCTAAGATCACACCTAGTCCCAACCAAGTGTTGTTTTCTGACACCGCCCCCTTAATTTCTCCGTCTTCTAAAATTAGGTCGGTAACTCGTGTATTGAAATTAATCTCACCGCCTGCATTCAGTATACTTGATCGCAGATCAGTGACTACTTTGGGTAATTTATTTGTGCCGATGTGTGGATGGCTATCAACTAGTATTTCGTCAGTGGCGCCATGAGCTACAAGGATTTCTAGTATTCTTCTTACATCGCCTCTTTTCTTTGACCTAGTATATAGTTTACCGTCAGAATAGGTTCCAGCGCCACCCTCTCCAAAACAATAATTAGAGTCGGGATTCACAAGATGTTCTTTGTTTATTGCCGCTAGGTCTCTACGTCGTGCTTGCACATCTTTGCCCCTTTCAAGAATAACTGGTTTTATACCAAGTTCAATCAACCTGAGCGCGGCAAACATACCAGCTGGACCTGCCCCAATTATTATGGCCTGCTTCTTAGATGTTACGTTGGGGTAGTCTTTTGTGAATGTTATTCCACTATCCAATGGGGTACCAATAGAAACCTCCAGAACGTAGATAATTTTTACGCTTCTCGACCTAGCATCAATTGACCGTTTTATTTTTTTAATATAAATTTCTGAAGGCGGGCTATTTACCCGGAGATGAGAGATTACCTCTTGTTTGAGAAGGACATCATTATAGGCTGCTTCCGGAGAAACGCTGATTTCTATTGTTTTTGTCATTGTAGTGGTAAGGTTGTTATCCTTAAAGACTGAATGATTTATCTATAATTAAATTATTTTAAAACGCATTAGGTTCATTGTATCCCTCTTTTTTTCTTGAAGGCATAACCAATATTTATCCCGAATCTGAAGGGGATCGATACAATGGAGGTTTTTGTGTTTGGCATCATTGAATTATAGTATTTATTTGTTAGATCCCAATTTTGTTGGCCCAACCTTAGGCCAATTCCTATTCCCGCAAATATATCCACCGTCCACCCTCTTTTTGTTGCATCTCCCATGATCCTGTCACCCACAACAATAGAGTATTCAAGAAGGTGCTGCGTTTGCTTCAAATTGACTCGAGCATTATTTTGAGTCGTATCTAAAAAGTTAACCGAACTTCCGATTCTGGAAAATCGTACTTCCTGCCCAAAATAAAACATTCCTATGTCCTGGTCTCTCTGGTAAAATTTTTGCTTGATTGAAGCGGAGAAACCTCTGTCAAATACTAAGTCATATTGTGCCCGGCTTTCGTTTTTGAAGAAAGGAGATCGTATCATTGTATAATTGATCTCGTAGCCTAACCGTTCCTGGAAATAATATTCTAGGGACACAGGCAGTCTCCCAATTAAAACTCCCCCAGGATTCGAACTTAGAATGATAGATTGAAACTCATTGACTTTTTTTACAAAATACCTTGACCTCTTTTTCGGTAATTTTAACTTTGGTTTATTCAATGAAACCACGGTGTCTCTTGCTAATGAATCTCTATCCTTGACAGGCGACTCCCTGAACATAACCTGATCGTTTTCATAATAGGTTTTATAATAGCCTGAAATCGTGCCGTCTTCTTTATACAGTTTCCAAATGCCAACTTTGATTCCATCTACAATGGGACCCTGCATATTGATGCTGCCACTTTCATAATAGCCGGTATATTTTCCCTGGCCATCTGTGAAAAAACAAGTGCCCTCCAATGCGCCATTTTCATAATAATATTTCCAGAGACCGTTATTTTTGCCATTTTTTATGGTGCCTTCTACTTTCAGTTTTCCATTTTCAAAATATTCTTTATATACCCCATCGCCCGCGGTGAAATTCCCCTCTCCTTTAAACGCTCCATTTTTATAAAATAACTTCCAATACCCATCTTTTTTGCCATCTCGCTCCAGTCCTTGGGAACTGACATTTCCATTGTCATAATAATATTTCCAGTTGCCCTCTGTGATTCCTTTACTGTATACCCCTTCGCTTAGCAAAGAGCCATTTGGATGATAGAATTTCCACATCCCTTCTTTCAGCCCCTCCTTCTCTTGTCCTTCGCCTTTGAGGGGGCCTTCTTCATAATAGTATTTCCAAATGCCGTTACTCTTGCCATTAGTGATATCGCCTTGGCTTTTTATATTTCCGCTAGGGTAAACTTCCTCGTAACGCCCCTTGTCATTGTCAAAGATTGCCTGAGCTTTGAACAGTCCATCCTCGTAAAAGTATTTCCAGATCCCTTCTTTTTTATCTTTCTTATACCAACCCTCACTTTTTATATTCTGATTTTCATAATAGTATTTCCATGGCCCTTCCCTTTGGCCTTTTTTCATGTCTCCTTCGGAGCTGATATTGCCATTTTCAAAATAATAGATCCAATGGCCTTCCGATAAGTTTTCGTTTAAATTTCCCATCATGCGGCGATTACCGTTTTCAAAGAAATATTCCCAGAGTCCTACAGGGACGCCTTTGCTGTATGAACCTTTAGTTTTAACATTGCCATTTTGATAGTAAAAAATGTATAGACTATCTAAAGTTTGGGGTGACCTCGCCAGGACATAATATTCCTCCTTTAGGACCTTCATCTTTTGGTCGTAAAATGTCTCTATCTTCTTATACTGAGAAATACAAGGTTGGCAAAGTATAAGATAAGCAGCGATACATGAAAATAGCGTTTTTACTGATTGCATCTTATGCCGGGCGAATCTACTGGCAATATAACGATAATATTCAAGGGTAATTTTGTAGACTTTTCTAATGAGATAATGGTGTTTTAGCTAATCAAAGCTTTAACTCTTTAAGATAAAAGGAAAACTTAGGCAACACCGGCTCTCCTGAAAGAATATTATCAAAGCCTTTTACTACTGACGTTTGCCCTTCTGCGTTATAGATATAAACCTCTTCATTGTATGGATTGATAAGCCAGCCAAGTTGGCTTCCATTCTTCATCCAGACCGTCATCTTCTTCTGAAGATTTTGAATATCATCATTTTTACTCATCAACTCCACTACAAATTCCGGGCAAACTGGCGCAAACTTTTCTTTCAGTTCAAATGGAATGGCGTTCCACTTTTCTAGGGAGACCCAGGAAGCGTCGGGTGAGAAGACAGTTCTGTCTGGCAGTGTAAAACCTGTACTTGATGAAAAAGTTACTCCAGTTTTATTTTCCTGGTTCCAAATAAACAATTCACCTCCAATTATTTGCTCTAAATTTCCTGAAAGTGATCCTGTAGGTGACATTATAAAAATTTCAAGGTTACTACTTCTTTCTATCCTAAGGCCTTCATGTTCCTCACAAAAATGATAGAATTCATCGTCTGACATACGATCTAAGTAAGTGCTTTTGAGTTTTACTCTGTCCATATTTTCAATGTTAAGTATGTCGATACAACATTAATTTGCTGTCAAATTTACGCAACTTACTTTAATCTAGGTAAAACTTCAGTTTCTACCCATTCTTTTCCCCACTCATTGATTTCTTCCACTGTCCATAAAGACGGAAAGAATATCTGCTTTTGGAATCTTGGCGGAAGGTATTTTTGCCAATTTGTGCCGCCTGTAGCAGCAACAGGCCCATTTGATTTGAATAAATAACTTACGGCATATTTATAATGCGCCAAAGGCCAATTGATGTTTACGTAGGTGTCAAACCTTTTTAGCGCATTTACAATCTCCTTATTTTCCTGCGCGTCAAACGGCAGCTTCTTAAAAATAGACCAAAGGTTTTTTGATTTAAATTCATAGGCCATCTTAATTAGATCCTTGGTATATTTTTCCTCAAACTGCTCAAGGGTAAGGGTCTTCTTTCCCGTTTTAGTATCTATGGCGCCACGCTTCCAGTAGATATTGTCATACATATCATCAATGGTAGAGTAGTCAGAGTAATCGTCTCGGCTCTCTTTGCTCACTAGGTTTATAAAATCTGTTGAGGCAATTTCTACCATTCTGTACTGTACAGATTGAAAGCCACTTGCCGGATGTAATGCCGAGCGAAATTTCATGAACTGCTCATTCTCCATCCCAACTGATATTACGTCAAAGGATTGAATCAAATTGCTAAAGTACCAGTTGATCCTTGTCATTCTTTTCAAAAAGAAAGCACTATCAAGGTTATCGATATCAGTAAGTTGCCTTATCTCATGCAACACCATCTTAAAGTAGAGTTCAGTGATCTGATGATAGGTAATAAATATCAGTTCATCTGGGAAATTTGTTTTAGGATTTTGCAGAGATAGCAGCGTTTCTAAGCGAATGTATTCCCAATATTTGAGATAGTTGGTGTGATACAGCCCTTCCAAATGGACAGAAGGGTCTTGGCCATCTTTTTCGTATTTCTCTGTTAAGAGTGCTAGCTTCTCTAGTAATTTGGAATCTGTATCTGAGTCTTGCATCATGAGAACAATAATATTTTTATTAGGTTTGGCTTGAAGTGCCACCTTGAGTACGCTAACCAAATATCTAGCTGTATAATTAAACAAATGCTTAAAATATTTGCTAGACTTTAATAATCAAAAGTAAGTTTTTGAATCCGTAAAAAAAATATAGCGTTACAGATAAGGTAATACATTATTCAAATACTTCTATATGCCTAAAGATACATTTCAGTCTCCCGATTATTACAACCTAGATGACCTTTTAACTGAGGAGCACAAGCTTGTGAGAACTTCTATTCGTGATTTTGTGAAAAAGGAGATTTCGCCAATTATTGAAGAATGTTGTCAGAAAGTAGAATTTCCATTCCATATGGTAAAGAAGTTTGGTGACGTAGGTGCCTTCGGTCCAACGATACCTGAAGAATACGGAGGAGGAGGGCTAGACTATATTTCCTATGGTTTGATGATGCAGGAAATAGAACGTGGTGACTCTGGAATGAGGTCAACA
>DASVUU010000783.1:0-3692 GCA_036386935.1 Cytophagaceae bacterium
CCTGTCAACTCTTGGGTTACATCACTGTAGTGCGGAGCCTGGATATAAATAAAAGACAGACCCAGTTTGTACTTCTCGAGGACACCGCGCTCCTTCGAGAAACGGTAGTTGTAGGTGGCCTGCCTTACGCGTATACAAAGGCAAAGAAACAAATTTGGTCACCTTTTGGAAGTTTAAAAAGGTTTTTGAAGAGAAGTATAAAGGGAAACAGATGAAACTAATTTTTAAAATCCGATTAGATATCTTAAAATCACTTGAGAAGAGAAAAGAGCTCTATGAATAAAACGGGAACACTTTCAATTTTCAACGTCTAAATCTTATCCTAAATAGACGAATGAAAAATCTGACAATATCTAAACCTTGTGACGAAAGGCTAGACAATATGATTTCTAATAAGGAGGGTAAATTTTGTCTACTATGTAAGAAGAACGTATTTGATTTGACAAAGCTGTCTAATAACCAGATTAGTGAACTAATTGCTAAAAGCCCAGAGGGACTATGTATAAGCACTACCAAGTCACAGTTAGAAAAATTTAACCTGCAAAATTTTCCGCTTGATCAGGTTTTACCCTTATATACTCTCAAGAGACGAATAATCCAGGCCTTATCTGTATTGTCGTTAGCTATCATCGAGTTAACCCAGAAGACGGTCGCTGCACAAAATGTTATTGAGGTTACATCAAACTTTTCTAAAGACTCTATTTTTAGCATAGAGAAATCACCTGTAGGAGATGAGAGCAAAGTTAAAATTAAAATTAAGGTCATGGATGACAAAGGCCAGCCTATACCTGGAGCAATAGTAATGCTACAGGATCGCAGTGCAGGTATATCCACAGACGAAGAGGGAATGGGATCACTTGAAATAGCAGCATACAACGCTACCGTGAAATATACCGTTATTTGTGAATTTACTGGATACGTAACAGAGGCACAAACTCTTGATTGCAATGAAAGAGAGGCAATAGTGCGACTCCAAGAAGACCATAAACTTCTGGAGGATGTTGTCATTACCGGTTACGGTTATTGGCCACCCAAGGAGAACCTTAAGATTGAGACAACCTCAGGTGTACTTAAAGGATTAAAGCCAAAACGCTCACTTGTTAGTAGAATTAAAGCAATTTTCAACAAGATTATATAATGATAATTTCTATTTGTTATGGGAGGATTTTAAAAATGCTCGTTTTGACATAAATACTTTATATGCTACTCCAGAACACCCGCAACCAAATTTGATAAAAAGAATAGCTGCTTTGTTAAAATGGAAGTTTTTAATAATCAGTTTCTTGATAAAAATTCTTTTTAATATGGTTATACAGACTTTAATTTCTATGTGGTTTAAAATTATTTAAAATATAATCGTCGATTCAATACTTGAAGCAGCTGTCCAGATCGAATCTAAGAGCTAGCACCACTCTTAACTAGTTTAATCAACGTCAAACGTGCCTGTGCAGGTTACAATCATTCGCTTATAACTAATCCCTTTTTCCATTGTAAGAATAATTAAAAGTAATTTCCTTTCCCTGCACCAAGCGATCTCAAATTGGGTTAGTATACCAAGGTTAGATACACCAACAAGAAACATTCACAAATGTCCAGATTAATATTTAATACCATTCTCCTTATATCATTAGGAACCTTAAATATTTCTTGCGGTCAACAAAATAAGACCGTCAAGCACGGTGAAAAAAGCATTCACACGAACAACCTTATCCATGAAAGTAGCCCCTATCTCCTGCAGCATGCGCACAATCCTGTAAACTGGTATGCATGGGGTAAGGAAGCCCTGGACAAAGCGAAAAAGGAGAATAAACCTCTTATAATTAGCATCGGATATGCCGCCTGTCATTGGTGCCATGTAATGGAACATGAGTCGTTTGAAGACACTGCTGTCGCCAATCTAATGAATAAGCATTTTGTTGCCATCAAGGTAGATAGAGAGGAGCGTCCTGATATTGACCAGATCTATATGGAGGCTGTACAACTGCTCCAGGAAAGTGGAGGCTGGCCTCTAAATGCCTTTGCTTTGCCAGACGGCAAGCCATTTTATGCTGGGACATATTATACCAGTGCCGAATGGAAAAATCTATTAAATAAAATCCAACATGCCTACACCACTCAACATGGTAAAGTGATTGACCAGGCGCAATCATTGACAAAAGGGATACGCTCACAAGGAATTGTTAGGGAAAAGGCTGGAAATGTGGATGATCAATTCAGAAAAGAGGTCTATGCAAATACTTTTCCAGAATGGAAATCTTCTATTGATTGGAATTTGGGAGGCTATAACCGTGCGCCGAAGTTTCCGCTCCCGGTAGGCTGGGACTTTCTGTTGCAATATCACTACTTCACCGGAAATCAGGACGCTCTGAAGGCTGTTAGGCTGACCCTAGACAAAATGGCACTAGGGGGCATATATGACCAGATAGGTGGAGGCTTTGCAAGATATTCTACAGACAAGCTATGGAAGGTTCCCCATTTCGAAAAAATGCTTTATGACAATGCACAGCTTGTATCATTATATTCTAACGTCTATAAGCTAACGGGTAGCACTCTATACAAAGAAGTGGTAGAGGAAACCCTATTATTTATTGAAAGAGAACTAATGAGTCCGGAAGGTGGATTTTATGCTTCCCCTAATGCTGATAGTGAAGGTGAGGAAGGAAAATTCTACGTTTGGAGGAAGGAAGAAATACATAAACTTTTTGATGTTAAAACGGCAAAGTTACTGGTTGATTATTATCAAGTCACAGAAACAGGAAATTGGGAGAATAAAAATAATATCCTCCATCTCAAAGTGCCGAAAGATAATTTTGTAACGAAAAATAGGCTAGACCCCGAAAATTTTAATAAGCAGTTAGCACAGTGGAAAACCACCATGCTTTTAGCTAGAGCAAACCGGATAAGGCCCTCTACCGACGACAAGATTCTTACTTCCTGGAATGCCCTAATGTTGAAGGGCTACATCGAAGCTTACAATGCCTTCGGGAAGAAAGAATACCTCGAAAAGGCACTGGCCAACGCTACCTTCTTAGAAAAAAACATTGTCACAAAAGACGGCGGTCTTTTTAGAAATTATAAAGGCGGCAAAGCAACTATACCAGCTTTTCTTGATGATTTCGCATTACTAGCAGAGTCATATATTCAGCTTTATCAGACAAGCTTTGACATTCATTGGCTTCAAAGGGCTAAGAGTTTGATGGATCACGCTATTGTGCATTTTTATGATGAAAAGAGTGGCATGTTCTACTACACTTCTGACCAAGACGCAGATTTGGTGGCGCGGCAAATGGAAATAACCGATAACGTTATCCCCTCATCCAATTCTGTAATGGCCTTGAATCTGTTCTTTCTCGGGAAGCTTTATGATAATTCTGAATATCGAAACATAAGCCAAAAAATGGTTGATAGGGTCGTAGCCGACATTCCTAAAGGTGGGGTATACTATGCGAACTGGGGGAAACTATTGGGATTAATGGCTAACGGCGTTTTTGAAGTTGCCATCGTTGGTTCAGACGCATTGAAGCAAAACCAGGAGATGCAGCACAAATATACACCAAATGCTGTTTTTCTTGGTGGAGAAAAAGAGAATCTTCCATTACTGGAAAACAAGCTTCAAGGCCACAGCACATTCATTTATATATGCAGGGAGAAGGTTTGCCTGATGCCGCTAAATGACCTACAGGAAGCCTTGA
>DASVUU010000784.1:0-2523 GCA_036386935.1 Cytophagaceae bacterium
TTTAAATACTACCGTTGTCGTTGCAGCCCTCGGCTATTTTGTCGATGTATATGATCTTTTATTATTCCAGATAGTTAGAAAAAAAAGTCTTATCTCCCTGGGTTACACGACCGACCAATTACTCGATGAAAAAGGTTCTATGCTTATAACCATCCAAATGGCCGGCCTCCTGCTTGGTGGCATCTTTTGGGGGATACTTGGTGATAAAAAGGGGAGATTATCCGTGCTTTTTGGCTCGATTTTCCTGTATTCGGCAGCTAATCTACTCAATGGCTTCGTGACCAATATTGAAACCTACGCAATCCTTAGATTTATTGCTGGAGTTGGCCTGGCAGGAGAGTTAGGGGCAGGGATTACCCTAGTTTCTGAAGTGATGTCGAAAGAAACAAGAGGATATGGCACTATGATCGTTGCTTCAGTGGGTGTCCTTGGGGCTGTCACTGCTGCTATCATTGATCAATATTTTGATTGGCGGATATCGTATTTTATTGGAGGTGGACTAGGGCTAATGTTGCTTTTGCTTAGAATTAGTGTATTTGAATCAGGAATGTTTAATAAAATTAAAAAGTCAGAGGTTGGGCGAGGTAACTTTTTTGCACTCTTTTCTACATATGAAAAATTGAGTACCTACCTCAAATGCATTTTTGTGGGGCTCCCTGTTTGGTATATTATTGGAATTCTTATAACCTTCTCATCAAGTTTTGCTGTGGAGATGGGTCTCGTCAAGGGAAGCATTGTGGATGGAAATAGCATCATGTTTTGCTATATCGGATTGGTTTTTGGTGATCTAATAAGTGGTTCGATGAGTCAATATTTCAGGAGTAGAAAAAAAGTCTTTCTTATTTTTTATATTTTCTCCGGCGCGGTGGTTGCCTCCTATTTTCTTATGAATAGTCCTTCGGTGGTACTATTTTATTCTATGTGCCTTTTATTAGGACTATCTGTAGGTTTTTGGGCTATTTTGGTAACCGTGTCTGCCGAGCAATTTGGAACAAATTTACGCGCCACTGTAGCGACGACCGTTCCAAATTTCGTGCGTGGTTCGCTTATACCTGTATTACTTATTTTTAATTTTTTCAAGCAGCACTTTTTCAAAGGGAGTGCAAATCAAAATATAGCATCTGCGGCATTGGTGGGCGTAATAGTTTACATAATATCATTTATCGCTTTGTATTACATAAAAGAGACATTTGGCAAAGACCTTGACTATATGGAGGAATAAAAAAGGTCAGATTTTAAACCTGACCTCTCCGTATAAAAAAATAGTTTTATTAACGCGAGCCTAGATATTGGGCTACACTTTCTCTTGTTTCCTGCATAGCTTCTTTACCTTCCTCCCAATTTGCAGGGCAAACTTCTCCATGGGCCTCATGATGTTGCAAAGCATCTACTATTCGAATTGCTTCATCAATGTCTCTTCCCAGTGGCAGATCATTTACTAATTGGTGGCGAACGGTTCCTTTTTTGTCAATAAGAAACGTAGCGCGGTAGGCAATCGGTGCACCATTAAAAACCATCATTCCTTCATCATTGTAATCGTAGTCTCCAGCTAAAATGCCGTAATTTACGGCAATGGTTTTAGATGTATCAGCTACAATAGGAAAAGTAACCCCTTCAATTCCCCCTTTGTTCTTAGGTGTGTTCAGCCATGCTAAATGGGAGTTTTCTGTATCGGTTGAGCAACCAACTACGGCAACGCCTCTTTTTTCGAATTCAGCAAGTTTTTCTTCAAATGCCAAAATTTCTGTTGGACAAACAAAAGTGAAATCTTTAGGATAGAAAAAGAAAATGACATCTTTTTTTCCTAGATACTGGCTTAATGAAAATTCTTCAATAATTTCGTCGCCATTTATAACCGCTGGCGCAACAAACGACGGTGCTTTTCTACCTACTAGTGACATATAATTTATTTTTGTTTAATATTAGCGTATTGATACTTCTTTGTGTAAGTCTATTTTTTCACCATTTATTTGTAGTCTGATATCCTTTATCATTAAATTGGAAACATGCTTCTTCATGAAAAAATCCGAAAGTAATTGTTCAAGTTCAGCATCCTCAAAATCTATGATCTCTTTGGTATTAGTGCAGTAAATATGATTATGAGCGTCTAAATTTGCGTCATACCTTAAACTCCCTTGATCCGAACTCACTTTAGAAACCAAATTTATGTTTACCAGAGCCTCAAGGGTCTTATAAACCGTGGCTAAGGAAATAGTAGGATTTAAGGGTCTTATTGTTTCAAAAATTTTCTCCGCCGTTGGATGCCCAACTGTAGACAATAAGGCATTGTAGATTACAATCCTTTGCTGCGTGGCTTTAAGACCTGCATCCGAGATCCGCTTTTTTACTTCCTCTATTGAAAATGTAGGTATCACTATGTTGATAATTATTATTAAGTAATAATTATTCTCAAATATATCAATCAAAAAGTTATTTTCAAAGAAAGCGAGCTAAATCCAATTCTAACTAATGGAGGTGACTATTTAATATAGAAGTCAGTTGATCTTTTTCAAAATTTTTAAC
>DASVUU010000785.1:0-2244 GCA_036386935.1 Cytophagaceae bacterium
CCGAGAATGCTAGAAACTTCTCGCAATGTGACTCGCTGCTTATGGGAGACAGATGTGGCGCTCATACATTCCCCTACATAGAAGTTAAGAACAATACAGCAAAGGTAGAACACGAAGCGTCGACATCAAAAATTGGTGAAGATCAAATCTTCTATTGCAATCAAAGAGGTATAGATACAGAAAAAGCGGTTGCATTGATTGTCAATGGCTATTGCAAAGAAGTGTTAAATCAATTACCTATGGAATTTGCAGTGGAAGCACAAAAGCTGCTCGCCATCAGTTTGGAAGGCAGTGTTGGATAATTTTTGAATAAAAACAGATCATGTTAAAGATTACAAATCTCAAAGCACAAATAGGTACCAAAGAAATATTAAAGGGAATAAACCTTGATATAAAGCCAGGTGAAGTACATGCCATAATGGGTCCAAACGGTTCAGGAAAAAGCACTCTCGCTTCTGTCTTAGCAGGCCGATCAGATTACGAAGTGACAGACGGCAAGGTTGAATTTTTAGGCAAAGACCTGCTCGATCTTTCAGCTGAAGACAGGGCTCGCGAAGGTGTATTTTTAGCATTCCAATATCCCATCGAAATACCAGGTGTTAGCACCACCAATTTCCTTAAAACTGCTATCAATGAAATTAGAAACTACCGTGGCTTAGGACCTATTGATCCAAAAAGCTTTCTAGACCTAATGCGAGAAAAAAGCAAATTAGTTGAGATCGATCCATCCCTGCTAAAGAGGTCGTTGAACGAGGGCTTTTCTGGAGGCGAGAAAAAAAGAAATGAAGTTTTCCAAATGGCGATGCTTGAGCCTCGTCTTGCCATCTTAGATGAAACTGATTCTGGACTTGACATCGATGCGCTTAGAATCGTTGCTAACGGTGTAAATAAGATTAAGAATAAAGACAATGCTGTCATTGTAGTTACTCACTATCAGCGTTTGCTAGATTACATAGTTCCTGATTTTGTTCATGTACTATATAAAGGTAGAATAGTGAAGTCCGGAACCAAGGAGTTAGCGCTCGAACTTGAAGAAAAAGGTTATGACTGGATCAAAAATGCCGAGATTGAAAGTACTGAAGCTTAATTTATGAATAATACAATCAATCAAATTGATTTGAACGAATCGCTATTAACGTTTTATACTTCCACAGCAGCAGAGTTGCCTATTTCTGGAAGTGAAATCATTAATACAAAAAGAATAGATGCAAAAAAGCTGTTTGATTCTAACGGTTTTCCTACTACAAAAAATGAGGAATGGAAGTATACAAATATCATTCCCTTTCTAAGAAAAGACTATCAAACAAAAGCCAGCGACACAGCAGAGGTCGGATCCAACAAATTTTGGCCTGCCGACCTAGCGGATGCAAATGTGTTAGTTTTCATTGACGGTATATTTTCTCCTGCGAATTCAACAATTACGAGTCCTCCAAGTGAATTAATATTTCATAAATTACAGGATGCTCCACAAAGTACTTTAGAAAACTATTTTTCTACTGGTAAACACGACGATCCTTTTACATTATTAAATACTAGCTATGCAATTGAAGGTCTGTTCATAGAAATACCGAAAGGCGCTGATGTTAGTAAGCCTTTACTGATATATTATATTAGTACTCCTTCTTCTAACGTATTTTTTCAAACCAGGAATATTATTTTGGCTCATGAAAATTCGCGCTCTACAATTGCGGAAATATATTCAGACAATGAGCCCAATACCTGTTTCTCGAATAATGTAACCGAGATCATCCTTAAACAGGATGCTCATATAGATTATTACAAAATCCAAAATCATTCCGATACCAGCGTTCACGTAGGTACTACCGAGGTTACACATGAATCAAAGAGCGAATTCTCTGCAACCACAATTACCCTTGGAGGCTTATTGACAAGGAATAATTTAAATATTAATATGGATGCTGAGCATAGCTTTAGCACAATGTATGGCCTTTATTTGTTGAACAAAAATCAGCACGTTGACACACATACTTTGGTAAACCATGCTACTCCAAATTGCGATAGCAATGAGTTATACAAAGGAATCCTTGATGACAAATCAACTGGTGTTTTTAATGGGAAGATATTTGTCAAACAAGATGCTCAAAAGACCAATGCATTTCAGTCAAACAAGAACATTCTTTTATCCAGAGATGCAACAATAAATACAAAGCCTCAGCTTGAAATATATGCTGATGATGTGAAGTGTTCACACGGCGCTACGAGTGGCCAGCTTGACGAAGAGCC
>DASVUU010000786.1:0-9006 GCA_036386935.1 Cytophagaceae bacterium
ATGCATATCTATTACTTGAAATTTAGGTTTTATTACATAGTTTTTGGGGACAACGTAAATTGTCTTGGGTTTAAAATCTTTCAGTAGTAGAGTGTCGAGTACCGAGGTTTCTTGCGCTTTCGAAGATAGTACTGATGTTAGACAAATAGCTGCTACTAATATCGAAGTTCTGGAAACCATGTTTGATAAGTAAATTTTAGTCACTGGAATTTTTTATATAGTTCAATCCGAAATAAGCGATCGAAAGCCTTAAATTTTGAATTCCGATCTTTGGTAGCGAATTTATACAATAAATTGCAACATATAATTATCTGATAATGATCTATCTGATGGAGTCATTCCCCTCTTGTTAAATCTTTTATAGTTCCATAAAAGGACAAAGATTGCATGGGAAAAAGTTAAGCTTTCAATGGATGGGGCGATTTGACCAGCAAGAAACAACAAAATTCCATCTTGACCATGCCGCCGATCAATCATTCTTAATGCTTGGTACGAACCTACTGTAATAAAAAGTAAATTATACTTGGCTGATTATGTTAAATTAATAAAGACTCTTAAGATATCCGGTGATGAATATTTTGAGAGTATAATCCCATGTTTACTGAAGGCGAAAGCTCGTTGAAACCATATATAACAGAAATAGAGGGATCCAGAGAAGACACCTACAAGATTGCATTAATAAACAATAGCAATACAAATAAGCTAGACGAAACAATTGGGTATTTCATAAGGCGGAAATATGTCAAAGGGCACGACCAAAGAACGAGTTATTAATTCAACAATGATTTATTCCACGAACCTTGGAAAAAATTAAGATTTCTCTAGTCAAGAACAGGACAATTTTATTATCACAGATAAAATAAGCAAAAAATAAAAAAGGACTTCTGACATCGAATTTTAGAGCTGGGTGATGTGCTTGTTCTTAGTGCACCTACAATATTCCTTGGTAGGAATAATTAGGCTAGCCTCCTACAAAGATCAAGTCTCTGCTGCCTCTTTTTTAAGACTCGCATGAGGGATGGGAATGGAGCGACAAAGGAGCTTGTGCTTGCACCGAAGCGAAGCGAAGCCATGTACAGCCCGACTCGACGGAGGAGAGGCATGCCCAAAGTAGACTTAGTGTGAGAGCGAAAAGCGAGGAGAACACTTCGCTCACGCTCAGTTACACGCTCTTATTCTTTAACTTAAAAACACCGAATTCGACCATTCTATCGAAGAGAAAAATTTACCACTTTGAGTAGTTCCTCACAGTGCATGGTACCTTCTTCCAAGTAATTTCTTTAGCGCCGCATTTACTTGCTTCGAACTCTCATCTAGGAAATACACCTTTTGAACAATTCTCAAAACTCCATGTGACAAAAACCAACAAAAAAGCCTCAGATTTCGACAATCTGAGGCTTTCGCATTCTATGTGGGAACTACTGGGTTCGAACCAGTGACCCTCTGCTTGTAAGGCAGATGCTCTGAACCAGCTGAGCTAAGCTCCCATTTACCTTCCTTTTTTAAAAATTGGGTTTGCAAAACTATATTCTTTTTCGCTTTATCCAAATGTTTAAGGAGAATTTATTTTAAATTTTATGGATGTCTCCAAAGAATTTCTTCCAACCTCTCGATTTACGCCCGCAAACAGACAGGTTCAACACTTGTTAACATTTTGGATCTAGCAATGTTATGCTATTTCATTAGCCGAACTCATCTTGAACCTCAGCCCAAATAAGATTTTATTTTCCCTTATACTTTTTGCTTCACTGATATATCCCAATAGATCCCATTCTGCCCAGCACAATGATACTACCGTTGTAGCAGGGTCTAGATATAAGGCGGGGATCATCAAAAGGATATTTTTTGGAAGTCACTATCGAAAGGAATGGAAAACTCCTGTGACCGTGGAAGTTTTTGACATTAACAAAGAGCAGGGTGGGCTGAAGCCTTTGAAACAAGGAGGAAGCAGGCAGACCACCAACCTACGCCTAGAAGATAGTCTAGGAAGGGAATATGTACTGCGGTCGGTAGACAAAACGCCCTCACGGGCTCTGCCTAAAGAATTACAAAAAACTATTGCTGGAGATATTATGCAGGACCAGATCTCAGCGGCCAATCCTTTTGGAGCTATGACCATACCGCATATGGCAAAGGCCGCGGGGGTCTACTATACCAATCCTAAATTAGTCTTCATCCCTCACGACACCAGCTTTGGAGAGTTTAGCCCTGTGTTCTCAAATATGTTGGCCTACATCGAAGACCGACCTAATAATGACATGTCTCACCAGGCAAGCTCCGGCTACTCGAAAAAGGTGATCGGCTCTGAAAAGCTTTTTGAATCATTGTATGCTGACAAAGACAATGCGATAGACCAACCCTTCTTTCTAAGGACCAGGCTTTTTGATATGCTCATTGGAGACTGGGGACGACACGAAGACCAGTGGCGATGGGCAACTTTTGAAAATGGCAAAGGAAAACTTTACAGACCCATTCCGCGTGATCGAGACCATGTGTTTTTCAAGTTTGACGGGGTGTTGCCTTATCTTGCCAGTAGGAAATGGTCAATCAGGAATTTTCGAAATTTTGACTACAATTATAAAGATGTGGTTGGCCTCAATCTTAGTGCTACATCACTTGACCGCGCTGTCCTTACCTCTCTTACCCTAAAACAATGGTTAACTATTGCAGAGGAGCTTAAAGCGTCTTTGCCAGATTCTACCATCGAAAATGCTATTAATATGATGCCTAAGGAGGCCTTTAAGTATCATGGAAATGAAATTATCAAAAAGCTAAAATCGAGACGGGACCAGCTTCCAGCCCTGGCGGAAAGCTATTACAAAGAATTGTCTAAAAAAGTCGACATTGTTGGCTCTGAAAAGAAAGAGCGATTCATTGTAAACCGTTTGAATAATGCCGAGACTGAAGTGCTCGTGCTTAAGAGTAAGGCCGATTCAGACACAATTTATAGGAGAATCTTTTTTACAAACGAGACGAAGGAAATAAGACTCATTGGCCTAGGCGGAGACGATGCCTTCAATATAGATGGAAAAACCAAAAAAGGTCCATTGCTTAGAATCATAGGTGGAGAAGGAATGGATGCGGTACTTGATAGCTCGGCGGTGAAAGGATGTAAAAGGCGCAACCTAGTTTATGATACTTATACAGGGTCAGAAATTAGCAAAAGTCATGAAACCAGAGATCTGCGGTCAGACAAAGTACGTGACAGCATCAACGACTATAAAAGAGCCGGCTATTTGTATAACTTCACGGCCCCTATTCCTTCCTTTGAATTTAACGTAGATGACGGCCTTTTCTTGGGTTTGGCGATGCTAAGGAAAACACATGGTTTTCGCAAAAAGCCTTATGCCTCAAGTCAACGACTAGGAGTGAACTATTCAACCAACACAAATGCGTTCAGTGTCAGGTACAGGGGTGATTTCAAAAAAATAATCAACAATTGGAATCTTACCCTCAACGGCCGCTATTCTGGACCTAAGTATGCACTAAACTATTTTGGATTTGGTAATGAATCTTTTCGAAGGGATACAGCAATTGTTTTCTATAGGTTCAAAGCGAGTGAGGTTTACTTCTCACCTGTTTTGTATAGAACTGTTACGAAACATTTTGAAATCGGATTTGGTCCTAGCTACCAACATATAAAGATTGCAAGAACACCGGGGAGATTTGTCACCAGCTCTGAGTCGAGGATTGATTCCAGTGCATTTGACGCCAGCCAATATGTCGGGCTAAGACTATATACTCAACTTTCTACGCTTGACAATAATATCAACCCACTAAAGGGAATTCGATGGTTCATAGAAGGAGGGTATTACAAAAGGCTAAGCACCTCTGAAAATTATCAAAATATAAGCTCTGAGCTTTCGGCATTTTTTACTCCAAAACTACCTGTTCAAATTACTTTTGCTTCACGGGTCGGCGGGGGGACGAATTTCGGCGAGTTTCAATTTTTTCAAGCGAATACCCTTGGAGGCACTACAAATTTGAGAGGGTTTAGAAGGACGCGTTTCTATGGAAGAACGAGTTTCTTTCAAAATACCGAGGTAAGAGTAAAGCTTTTCGACCTCAATCTCTATTTGTTTCCTGGAAAAATAGGCATACTAGGCTTTTATGACTACGGAAGAGTGTGGGCAGACAATGAAAAATCCCACCTATGGCACACTGGCTACGGGCCTGGGCTTTGGCTTCAAGTTTATAAAACCGCTGTCATAACAGCCACTTATGGAATCTCGGAAGAGGAAAGCCTATTTAACTTGCAATTTAGTTTTCTATTTTAAGTATAACTGGTCATTTGCCGGTCTGACTGTTTGGAGCATCTACAGGTTTTGACTCAGGCGAGCCTTTTTGTCGTAAGAATATAGAAAGTATAACAATTGCTAAAACGGAGAGAAACTCACTCTGCCAATTTTGAAAGGACTCAAACCAAAATTTTGTATTCGACAGGTATTCCCAGACCGATTCCATAGGTTTGCCTTCTAATTGCTGGTCATGGTTGTATTCACTTCTACTACCGGCAAAATGTAAAATAAAGGATAGAATAAACAAGAGGAGTATGGTGAGTGTAAGGGAATGGCTATACAATTTTACCCATATACCACCCTTCTTGACCGGCCAAGGTGCATTAGGATGATTTACAGGCTCACGGTCTACGTCTTCTTTTTCCTCCAAATCTTTGGATTCTGCAGACCCCTTTTGTCTAAGAAATATGGTGAGCCATACATACATTCCAATCTGCAAAAATTCACTTTCCCAATTTTCAAATGTCGCCTCTACAAAGTGATTTGTAGTCAAATACGCTAAGAGCGTTACCTGCGATTCATGATTCTTTAGATTTTCCTCATTAAATTCCTGCAAACCCGTCCCGATCTGTCCGGCCAGTGTCAATAGGAATAAGATAAAAACTACAATCGAAAGGCCGTTTCGATAAAAAAAGGAGTGCTGTTTCCCAGACATGGTTTGTGTTTATTTTAAAGATTAAAGGCGGAGGGCAAATGGTGATAGACTTTTGATGACAAATATAAAAAAGCCATAGTCTTTATAATTTCTAAAAGCACCAGAAGCTAAACATTGTAAACACATTAGGGTTGTATTATAATATCTCCGAACTACCCCAATTATCGGCAATTTAGCCTTTAATTTATTAGGTCTTACGAACACTTTACAATTATTACTTTTTACCTAAGCCAAGAAACAATAAAGATGTCAGTTTCGAAAAATAGTCCTGATGACGAAGGTAACTCTTCAAATCTATCCTTTTTACCAGAGTCGCTAAAGGAGTTTTTCTTTGAAGTGGCTGGTATTTCAAAATTTGTAGTGCGATTTTTTAAGGAAGTTTTCAAACCTCCTTATGAATTTAAAGAGGTAATAAGACAATGCTACGAGATAGGCTATAAGTCTATGCCATTAGTCGGAATCACAGGTTTCATCATGGGCCTAGTGTTGACAATTCAATCAAGACCTACATTGGCAGAGTTCGGTGCTGAATCTTGGCTACCGGCAATGGTGTCTATTTCAATCGTAAGAGAAATCGGGCCGGTAATCACGGCTCTTATATGTGCAGGAAAAATTGGCTCTGGTATCGGCGCAGAGCTTGGTTCAATGAATGTTACTGAGCAGATAGATGCGATGGAGGTTTCGGGAACGAAACCGTTTAAATATATCGTAAGCTCAAGAATACTGGCTACCACTTTCATGGTGCCTATTCTTGTCATCATCGCAGATGCGATATCACTCTATGGAGCTTATATAGGCGTAAATCTAAAAAGTGATGTGAGTCTTGTTTTATTTTACTCACAAGCATTCGATGCCTTGGCATTTTCAGATTTTATCCCAGCTTTTATTAAGTCTTTCTTCTTTGGCTTCGCAATAGGAATGATTGGCTGCTACAAAGGTTATTACTCCGAAAAAGGAACCGAAGGCGTAGGAGCAGCTGCAAATTCGGCGGTCGTGGTAGGTTCCCTCTTGGTGTTTGTAATAGACATGATCGCTGTTCAAATTTCTGATTTATTCTACAATTAATACAGCTATGGAAACAAGAAATGAACAAGGAATTCTAGCGGCTGAAAATGTCATTGAGATTAGTCATCTAAAAAAGACTTTCGGAACTAAGGAGGTTTTGAAGGACATCACTTTGAAACTAAAACGAGGAGAAAGTCTCGTTGTACTGGGCAAGTCGGGCACAGGCAAGTCTGTATTGATAAAATGCATTGTAGGATTGATTCAACCCGACTCTGGCGACCTTAATGTTTTAGGTCAAAAAGTGCAGGAGCTTGACAATACCCAACTAGATAATTTGAGAACGAAAATTGGCTTTCTATTTCAAAGTGGAGCCTTGTACGACTCGATGACAGTTAGAGAAAATCTTGAATTCCCTTTGGAAAGACATTTGAAAGGACAGTCCTCTGCGCAAATCACAGAGCTTGTAGAGGAGGCTCTTGAGAATGTAGGACTAAAGGATGCCATCAATAAGATGCCTTCTGAGCTTTCCGGTGGTATGAGGAAGAGAATAAGTTTAGCGAGAACATTGATAATGAAGCCAGACATCATGCTTTATGATGAGCCAACAACCGGTCTTGATCCTATTACCTCCAAGGAGATAAGTTACCTCATCTTGGAAATGCAGAAAAAATACAATACTTCATCTATCATCATCACCCATGACATGCCTTGTGCAAAGATTACGGCCAATAGAGTAGCAATACTTAAAGAGGGAATCTATTTGGCCGAGGGCACCTATGATGAACTAGAAAAATCGGAAGATCCTTGGATAAGGTCTTTCTTTGAGAATAATTAATTATAAAAATAAATATTTAAAATACTGATACATAATCAAAATGGCAGATAGAAAAAATTTTCAAGTTAAGCTAGGGATGTTTGTGACCATTGGAGTCGCATTACTTATCGTAGCTATTTATATGATAGGAAAGAAACAGAACCTATTCGATTCCACATTCAGCGTTAGCGGCATATTCTACAATGTCAGCGGGCTTCAAGTAGGGAACAATGTTCGTTTTTCCGGGATAAGTGTGGGAATAGTAGATAATGTTGAAATAGTAAGTGACTCTACTGTGAGAGTTGATATGGTAATTCAGGAAAGCGCTAGGAAATTTATTAAGTCTGATGCAAAAGCTACCATTGGTTCGGAGGGGCTAATGGGAAATAAAATCATCAATATCATTCCTGGGACAACAAAAGAGCCTATACAGGACCAAGCTAGAATTGCTACTGTAAAACCCATGGACATGGATGAGATACTGCTAAGTCTTAAGGCGACCGCTGACAATGCGGAAACAATTACTGGCAATCTTTCATTTATTACTACCAATATCAGAGAAGGTCGTGGCACAGTTGGTAAACTGTTTTCTGACTCGGCATTTGCTAAGAACTTAGATAGGACCATCGTGAACTTACAGACAGGTACAAAAGGCTTTTCTGATAATATGTCTGCTGCGAAAAGTAGCTTTCTCTTGAAGCCATTGTTTAAAAAGAGTAAGGAGGAGAAGGAAAAAGAAAAGGCTGTGAAGGAAAAAGCAGAAGATCAGGAAAAGGCTTTGAAGGAAAAAGAAGAGGCTCAGGAAAAGGCGGAGAAAGCGAAAAGGAAAGAGGAAAGAAAGCTTGAAAAAGAACAAAGAAAAAACGAAGAATAGAAATTTGATGAAACAGCTTATTCTCTTTTTAATATTTATACAAATAGCCTTTGTAAGTATTACCAATGCGCAGGATAAAGAGGTACCGCCTTCTGAAGATATTGCCACTTTAGCAAAGCCAGAAAGGGATTGGAAGTTTGCCTTTGCTTTGGACATTAGAAATTCATTTGTTGTCTCTAGAGTAAAGGATGCGCTGATCAAAAGGTCTGGTGTAACCATCTGGGGCGCCAACGTGGGGTATGAGTTTAAGGAGAGGCATTTATATAGTGCTGGAATTTACACTTTGACCAAGAAGTCGGTATCGAATATAAATGAGGCAAACAAAGCAACGAGCGATGTATTGACAAAGTGGAATCTTACCTTTCTAAGCTTGGGTTATACCTATACTTTCTTCGACAAAAAAAAGTGGGAGATGAAGATTCCGCTAGAGATCGGCCCAGGGTTTGGAAGTATTGAGAATGATATTGCTGGCACGGAACATCTCATTCAAAAAGGATTTATTGTCCCTTTTCAACTTGGGTATATTTTAGATTACCAACTTACACGCTGGATTGGCTTATATGGCTCGGTGGGTTATAGAAAGTTAGTTATCCAAGGTCCTTTTAATAACGATTTTGATAGTATGTACTACACCGTAGGTGGGATTTTCTACTTTACAACTATTGTAGAAGATCTAAAGAAACGATCTGCAGCGAGAAGGCTTAAAAAGAAGGGAAAGAAATAAATTAGCGAATTCCTATCTCAATATAAAACAAGGGCCTAACAAGGTCCTTTTTATGCTATCCATTGCTTACAACAATTACTTATATTTACTTCAAATTTTTTTAGCATATGCAGCTATTGGAGGTAAAAGATAAGGCGGGTATTAAGGAGTTTCTATTGCTCCCGGTTAGGTTATACAAATCTGACCCGAACTGGATAAGACCTTTGGACAAGGACATTGAGGAGATATTTGATCCCGAAAAGAACAAATATTTCCGTCATGGAAAAGCCATTCGAT
Source organism: Cytophagaceae bacterium (assembly GCA_036386935.1). Classification (GTDB taxonomy): domain Bacteria; phylum Bacteroidota; class Bacteroidia; order Cytophagales; family Cytophagaceae; genus DASVUU01. The sequence goes on from DASVUU010000786.1 coordinate 8,647, forward strand.
GGATTTTAAAAGACGAGAATGGTCGAACCATTGGGCGCGTCGCTGCATTTATCAATAACAAAACCGCTAAAACAACAGAGTACATCACGGGAGGCATAGGCTTTTTTGAATGTATTAATGATCAGAAGGCCGCTAATTTCCTATTCGATACATCGAAAAAGTGGTTGGAGGAAAATGGGATGGAAGCAATGGATGGCCCTATAAACTTTGGTGAAAGAGACAAATGGTGGGGACTATTGGTCGATGGATTTATCGAGCCAAATTATTGCATGCCCTATCATTTCCCTTACTACCAGCCTCTATTTGAGAATTATGGATTTAAGGTATACTTCGAGCAATATACCTATCACATGAAAGTAG
>DASVUU010000787.1:0-12681 GCA_036386935.1 Cytophagaceae bacterium
ATGCTCCTTATGCGAAGAATATTTTTGGAAATACTCCCGAAATGATAAATTTCTTCTCTGATATACTTAATTACAAATATCCCTGGTCAAAATACTCGCAAATAGTTGTCAGAGACTATGTATCTGGCGCCATGGAAAATACAACGGCAACAATATTTATGGAAGCCTTACAGGTAGATGACCGTGAGCTACTAGATAAAAATTGGGATGGCATTATTGCTCATGAACTTTTCCACCATTGGTTTGGAGACTTAGTAACGTCGGAATCATGGTCTAACCTTCCTCTAAACGAATCGTTTGCTAACTACTCAGAGTATCTATGGGCCGAACATAAGTATGGTGTAGACGAAGCTGACTACCTGGGTGAGAAAGAAAAAGAAGAATATTATGCTGAAGCGGCGACCAAGCAAGAACCTCTGATAAGATACCATTATAAAGATCGCGAAGATATGTTTGACCGTCACTCCTACAACAAAGGTGGGAGGGTTTTACATATGCTGCGCAAGCTGGTTGGTGATGAAGCCTTTTTTTCAGCCTTGAACCATTATTTGAAAAAGAATGAATATACATCTGTAGAAATTCATGACCTAAGACTCGCCTTAGAAGATGTAACCGGCGAAGATTATAATTGGTTTTTCAATCAGTGGTTTCTTTCACCAGGACACCCAGAACTGCAGGTTTCACACTCTTATGTTTCCGGGGTCCTAAGGCTAAAAATTTCTCAAATCCACGACACCACCTATACGCCGGTATACAGAATTCCACTTAAAGTAGAGGTTTGGGCCAATGGAGAAAAAAAGATACACAACGTGACCTTGGATAAGGCGAATCAGGAATTTATGCTTCCAGTTCCTTATATGCCGCAAATGGTAAATATTGATGCTGATAATAGTCTTCTAGCGATTGTAAACCATAAAAAAAGTAAAGACGAACTGATATTTCAATACAACAACTCTGAAAGATACCTGCTAAGATACGCTGCCTTAAAAGAGCTATTTGCTCCAATCCCTAACGCAACCGAGAAACCGACAAGTGCCTTTGGGGAAGCAAAGACAAGGGACCTTTTAGCTAAAGCCTTAGAAGATAAGTTTTGGGTAATACGGGAATTGGCCTTGTCTCAGTTTTCGCAATATGCAATTCCTGAAGTGCAGAGCTATATGAAGAAAATTGAGCAGATTGCTTTAGCGGATACTAAGCCGGAAACAAGGGCTCGTGCAATATACCTTCTGTCATCTTTTGATAACAAAGCATATAAACATGTCTACGAAAAGGGATTGAATGAAAAGCCTTATTCAATTGTAGGTGCGTCGTTGAGTTCTTACTTGAAGACCCAACCGTCTGATGCTCCAAAAGTCGCGCAGGAATATGAAAAATATGACAATTTGAATATACTTCTTGCTTTGGGAGACTACTATACTGACGTGAAAGACAAGAGCAAATACCCATGGTTCAAAGAAAATATGAACACAGGTGATGGCCAGAAACTTTATAATTTTATGAACGCTTTTGGGCAATATCTGATGGTAATTGACGGCCCTGAAAAGGAGGATGGCAAGAAGATTTTAGAGAAAATAGCCGCTGAAAATAAACATGAAGTGATACGCGAAACTGCGAAGGCATATTTACAATACGTTAAATAGTATACAGTAACTAGTCATCGCGTAATTAGATAAATTTCATTAGAAATTAAGTAAAGATGGTTGATATGACTTATTGTGTTCCGATCGTTTGGTTAATTAGACCCGCTAGGCGTTAACTAAAGTTGACTTGTGGCCGGAAAGCTTCTAAGAACTTTTAAATATTTATCTTTATTAGTATGGATAGAAAATAGTTTTTCTACTCGCTTCCTTGCTTCTAATCCAATTGATTTCCTGATATCTGGCCTGGAGCAAAGTAGTAGAATCTTCTCAATCCATTCCTCCTTGCTTTGAACAAGGAACCCAGACTTTTCATGTTCAATTACTCTTGCGTTCGCACCTATATCGGTCGCCACAGTTGGAATACCCATCGCCATGTACTGAATGGCCTTTAACCCACTCTTGCCCATCACCCACTCTTCATCTGGCAAAGGATAAAGGCCAATGTCAATCTTCCCTAAGTCCGCAACTTCTGACTCCGCCGCCCACGGTACATGTATTACTTCAATAAAGTCTGATCGAAAGTTTGCGTCGCCAATTACCACAAGCTGAACCCTGGTAATTTTAACTAATTCTGCAAAAACGGGTTCCAGCAGCCTTAGATATTTACCTGTAGAACTGCTACCGCTCCAACCCAGCTTTATGATCCCAGTATTTTCATACTCATTCGTTATTCGATATTTTTCAGTATCAACAGTGGATGAAATATCAGTCACTTCATTATTATATAGCTTCGCGATTTGTTCAAGGTAAGGAGTGCATACTATAACTTGTTTTGCAACTCTCATTAAATAGAAACACTTTCGGCTTTTTTTTAATTTTGACACCCACGAATTAGCTTGGCTAGCGGGATTTAAAAATATAAGGTCATCGATATCAAATATAATATTTCTATTCACTCGTGAAATCAACCACTCATAAATAGGCAGCCCAAAAGGTGTCACCCACAAATGAACATACACTATGTCGTAAGATGGCGCCCTCATTATGTCGTAGAGTCGAACGATATGCCCCCAAACCGTTAAAGCAATCTTTTGGAGGAATCTTCCATTCTTATAAGCAATATTGTAAAAATAATTACTCATGAATGGCGAAGTGGTGATTTCAAAGCCATTCATTTTCCAATCATCGAAGTATTGCTCATACTTTAGACGCTGACTTGGAGCTTTATTGACAGGATAAGGGCAAATTATTAATATTTTCCTCCTAGGCTCCATCTTCTTCAAGAACTAAGTGATAAACCTTCTCATAAGCATCTATGGCCTTATTTAAATCATAATATTGAAATGCTTTCTCCCGAATCAACGCGTGGTCGATATTAAATAAGCGAGGAATTTCATTCAAAGCTTTTACAAATGATTGTTCCGTAAAATCATCTATAGCTACTCCACCTTGCGTGCTTTCCACCACTTCCGATACATCCCCAATGTTGTTGCAAATTACGGGAATGCCCATTGCCAATACTTCGCCTAATTTGGTAGGGCTACTACCCTTTTTTGAGAAAGCAGGCTTAATGAAAAAAATATTAATATCAGATGCTGACATTAGAAAGGGGACTTCCTTTCGTTCAGCAAATAGGATTCTCAAATCTTCTTTCATCAGCCCTGCTGATAGCGCTGTCTCCATAATATAGCTTTTCTTCTCTGGAGTAATAAACAGAAAAACGCTGTTCGAATATCTTTCTTTGAGAAGAAGAAAGAATTGCAACATTTCTTTTAATAAATACCAGGTGCCTAAAGAACCTAAGTAAGATACAACTAAGGTGTCAGGGGATATTGATAAAAACTTCCTAGATTTACTTTTTGAATCAGGTGTTTGAAGACTAAAATTATTGAAATCTGCACTACAAGGAATCACCTGCAATCGCTTAACATTAGGAACGAGGCTCCAACCGTTAATGATTTCCTTTGCCTGTGTCGTTAAACAAACCACTGCATCTGCAGCTGTTAAGAACTTTCGCTCTTTTCTTTTAAAATATTTAAAAATAAGATCATACATAGGGTTTTTTAAGTTCCAGAGCCCCCCATCGACCCTTTCATCGGCCCAAAACCCTCGCATATCAAATATAAACTTAAGGCCGTACGTTTTTGACAAGCTGCTTCCAATAATAGAAGTGATATAGCTTCTACAATGGATGATGTTAAAATTATTATTCCTTAGAATTTGTTTGCATGTTCTATTTAACTTGATCAAATCCCACAAGGTAGAAATTACTGGCGGTCTCTTCGTGTATGAAATTGGAATCCAATCAATCCCACTGTTGGCTAATATATAACTTATATATTCTTTCCTTGATTTATAATTGGCATCCTTCTCAAAAGAGATTAGTGTGTATTTAAATCCTTTGCTAGATAAGCCTTCAAGGTAAGGTATAACCTGCGATTGGCCCAGAGGGTCTGTCATTCCATCATACGACAGGTATAAAATCTTTCGATTACTATGCATTCGCGGGCAGATTTTTTTCCATCCATCTATGCAGGATTATGATGACCCATATCCTATTGTACAAATAATCTTCGCCCGATAGGTATTTGTCTTTTAGCTTTTTCACAATTGCATAGCTGAGCACTTGATGTTTTGTAATAATCTCTTCATTGGCATATTTTTCAATGAGGTAGTACAATTCATTCTTCAACCATTCCATCATCGGTATAGAAAACCCCCATTTGGGTCTGTCGAAGAATGATTTTGGAACATAGTCGTAAAGTATTTCTTTTAAGATAAATTTAGAGATGCCGTTATAAGACTTAAATTTCTCGTTGATATTTAGGGCATACTTTACTATCCTGTAATCTAAAAAAGGAACCCGTACCTCTAGGGAATGGTGCATGCTAGCTCGATCTACCTTAACTAGCAGGTCGTCCTGAAGATAGTATTTTAAATCAAATAATGACTGTTGCTGAACAACGCTTAGCTTTCTCTTATACTTGTTTAAAATATTAAAAATATCTTTCTCCTGGTACCTCAACACGAGGGCATTCAGTTCAGATATTGAAAAGTAATTTTGCTCCTGTGAAAATATATGGCCTGGCAGATATGTGGTCGAACCGTAGGAAAACATTTGGGAAATACGATGATACCTAGAACCAGGAATCAGCTGTAAGGCTTTCTTTAGCGGATATTTGAATGCTTTGTAATAGGGCAAATCTAATCGGGAAGCCCACTTGTAAGCCCCATAACCATGAAAAAGCTCGTCTCCGCCGTCACCCGACAAAATCATCTTCACCTCCGCGCCGGCAAGCATACTCACCATCATTGTTGGCAGAAAAGATGAATCGGCAAACGGCTCATCGAAGACATCCAACGCTTCTTCGATATGTGAGATCGCGTCATCCTTCGACACTATAAATTCATGATGATCTGTATTAAGATGTTTTGAAACTTCCAATGCATAGGGAAGTTCATTGTACTTGGACTCTTTGAATCCAATTGAAAAAGTAGACAGTTTCTTATTGTAATGTCTTTGAGCAATGCTAGTGATCAGGCTCGAGTCAATGCCGCCACTGAGGAAGGTACCGAAGGGAACATCTGAAACCAGACGGTACTTGACGCTGCTGTTTATCAACCCATCCAATTTTTTTTTCGCCTGCAGAAAATTGTCGACGGTCTTTTCTTCAATTTGGTCCTCCAGTTTCCAGTATGGGTATAGGCGCAAGTCACTATCTATGGTAGCCTTATGGCCGGAAGGGAATTTAAAAATATTTTGATAAAATGTGTTGGGAGAAGGAATATAGCCTAAATGTAGAAACGAGCCAATAGCCGTCGCATTCATGGCAGGTTTTACCAAACTTATAATCGATTTGATCTCTGACGCGAAGATGAACGTGTCGCCATCCCAATAATAAAATAAGGGCTTCACTCCCATCCTATCTCGAGCCAAAAAAAGTGATTTCGTCTGTACATTCCAGATTGCAAAGGAAAACATACCGTTCAATTCGGCCACGCATTCTTCTCCCAGTGCAATAAAAAGCTCCAGAATCACTTCCGTATCAGAACTTGTTCTAAGACTCAGAGCATATTTCTTTGCAAGCTCTAAATAATTGTATATCTCACCGTTAAATATTAACACATAATTGCCACAGGAAGATTTCATTGGTTGATTTGATGCCTCTGATAGATCGAGAATACTCAGTCTTCTATGGGCTAACCCAATTCCTCTATCAATAAAAAATCCTTCTGCATCGGGGCCTCTCCTTTGCAAAAGATCGTTCATCTTCTTCAGGTCCGCATAACCGTATTTTTTATCCTTGCTCAGAAACCCGGCTATTCCGCACATTTAGGCCACATTTTAGCTTTTAAATAATCTATAGACGGAATGGGAGAAAGAAAGAGGGACCTGAATAAATGGACTGCTGCCTTATGAAAATGATTTGTATGCCCCGCATAATTGAGTGATAAAATCAGCAGAAATTTGGACAAACAAAAATTATAATGGGACTTATCTCGATAATAATAGGGCCAGGAATACTTCTTAAAAATTAGAAGATTGTCACGTTCCATGAGCGGGATATTAAAATGCATTTGGCCGGGATGGACTCTATATTTTACCAATGGCTTATCGATATAACCAATAGATCCATGCTTAGCCAGCCGAATCCACAAATCAAGATCTGCTGCGGTTGCTAATGATATGTCAAAATTCCCGGCATGCAGGAGGGCTTCTCGTGTAATAAGTACCGAAGAAGGGCAATAAACACCTCCTCTATTAAATTCTAAAAAATCTTTCAGCTTAATATCAGCTCTTCCTCTTTTGATCTCAAGTTCATCTCCAGATTCGCCGTCAAAGATTGATACCGAAGAATAAACTAAGCTCGTGCCTCCAAATGTCTCAAGGTATCTCACCTTTGCCTCTAAATTTTCTGGTTCAAAAACATCATCTGCATCGAGAAAGGCAATATAGTTTCCCTTTGCTTCCATCAAGCCGGTGTTTCTCGCAGATGCAACTCCTTTGTTTTTTGTTTGGATAATAATGAGTCTGTGATTGATTATTTTGGATAACTCTTCAACGGTTCCATCTGTAGATCCATCGTCAACGACTATTACCTCCACGGCAACACCTTTTGAGTCAAGCGCTGAGCTAACTGACTCATAGATGAATTGCTTAGCATTGTAGGCGGGAATGATTACGCTAACATCCATTGGCAAGTTATTTATTCACTGAAATACTACTCTTAATTGTACCCATGAAAACCCATTACTTATCGTACAACGCCTCCAAACCCAGAATCATTTTTTTCAACTCAAACAGGGTTGAAACTGAGCTTCTTCCTTTCTTTACAAGGCCGTCCCTCACAGAAGAATTTTTAAGAATGTCCACTAAAGCAGCGTGAATCTCATGACTATTTTTGTACTCTACGACCAAAGCATTTTGTTGGTTAACAATAAATTCTTTTGCGATTCCTGACATACTAAATATGGATGGAACCCCTGCAGCTAGTGCCTCTACATAAATTTGACCAAATGCCTCAGAATATAAATCTATTGGCACATGGACGAATACATCAAAAAGGTGATACAAGGAAGCAACATCTTCTTCAAATTCTATTTCCCTGAAAGAATCGTCAGGCAGATCGCTTAGCAGACTCTTGATTTCACCACTATAGTCACCCCTTGCATTGGCTAATATCAACAATGCATTTGGATAAGTGACCAGCAATTGCTTAAATGCTGGAATAATAAATTGGATACCTTTCCACTCTGTATATCTGGAGATCACTCCAATAACAGGTTTCTTGGTCGCCGGGTTGTATTTTTGTTTTAGCCTCTCTATAGCCTGCTCGTTTCTTTTTTCGAATAAATCTAGGTCAAAGCCATGGTGGATGATCCTTACCTTAGCCTTATCACACTTTTCTCTATTTATAAGAATATTATAAATATTCTCACTGGGGGCTACAATGTCTGTGCTCAAATAATTGATATAACGGTCGTAATAAACCGCCATTGGAAATCTATCATGATGCAGAGTAGCGTGATGCCGGGTATGGATCCTTGTTTTTATTTTGGCCAACTTCGCTGCTAAAAGTCCAATAAGGCTAGCCTCGAAAAGGTGTGTATGTACTATATCATAACGTCGATTTTTGATTATCTTAAAAACCGACACTATTGCTGATATAAGATCCTTCTTGGAAGAATAGAAAACCCTCCAAACGTTAAATCCGCTTGATATCAGATACCTTTCAAACTCGGTTTCCTTAGTATGAAGAAGTATGAAATCTTGCCTATACTTTTGTTTTGATAGGTGCAATGCAGTTGATTCAAATCCTATTGATTTGTCAATATTTGAGATTATGAATAACAGTCTTTTCAAACCTCCCGGTGTCTATATGTTGTGGCAAGGCCCCAGATTATTAACGAATACATTTTGTAACGTAAATTTCTTGGTATCAAAAGAAACAAACTTGAATGATCGATCATTTTTACAAAGAGCTTACGGCTAAATAAATTATACATCATCCTTTTGGCAATCGATAGTCGATTCCAAGTTGGAGACTGCCTGTCCTGCAACGCCATTATTATCTCCTGCGCTTCCTGGTATTGACGTTGTCTTAGGACATATAACCTTCCTGTAATAAGATCATCATGCCAAGCTATGGCATTAGAATTATAAGATATTCTCACACCGCTCTGTCTTGCCCTATGCCCCAATTCCAGATCCTCTGCATCGGAGAGCGATTCGTTAAAACCTTTGAGCTCTCTAAATGTAGATGCCGGAATAGACATATTCGCAGCAGACAAAAATAAAGTATCTCCGGTCGTACAAGACTGTTTTTTTAGCAATCCCTTCTCCCACTTTGCACTTAAGTATGCCTTGTAGTGGTGCATATCGCTAGTTACGAGCGCAGGGTCCTCAGGAGTAGCACCTACAAGTATCGAATTACTAAAGATAGCGTGATGCTCTCTATGAATCGATATACAATTGGTCAAAGGTCTTAGATCATCATCAAAAAAAACAAGTAGCGAGCCTTTGGCAGATGCAGCGAGCTTGTTTCTTCCTCCTGCTCTGCCTAGGTTCACTTTAGAAAATATTGGATTAATGGAAAAGGAATAGTCATCGATACACTTTCTTAGAAACTCGACAGTCCCATCGGTACAAGCATTTACTAAGATAGTAACATCAAATTGCTTGTAAGTCTGGTTTGATAACGCGACGAGTAGGATTTTCAACTTTTCTTCGCGATTGTGTGTCAATATTAAAACGCTTACCTCCATTACTTATCTTAGTATTTTTTGACTTTAATATAGAATAATGAGTTAGCAGTTCAACCTATAATGGTACTATAGGGAATTCTCAATACTGATTTTTAATGCAATAGGTTATCTATATTGAAAAGAATTTCTAGGCAGCTCCCTTCAAAAAATATTTTAGACAATCAAGCGACATCTCCAGACTTTCCCTGGTCCTAATAGTAAGAAATTTAATACCCTTAATTAAGAAATACAGCCTTGAGGTGAAAGAAGATGTATATTGTTGTAAAAACATGGATTCATGCTTTAGTAATAATTTCTTTTTGGATGCTACTTTTTCATTGGAAGAACTTGCTGAGAGTAGATGTATAACATATGTATCGGCGTAAAAAAGTATTTTGTAGCCAAGCTTCCGAGATATCAGATAACACCAATCGACATCCTCGTAGTACATGAAGTATTTGTCAGGAAGTTTTCTGTTAGGAAATTTATCTAGGACTTCTGTTCTAAGTAAAAAGAAAGTGCCCCAAACCCAATCTACCTCTATGCTCTCTGCATGATTAAAATAAAAGCCACCTAGGCGTTTGTTCAATGATTTAAAGATTTTATTTAGTCTGAAGAGTTCAATTAATTCATTTGAAATAGATGGGAAGCCGTTAGCACTTTGCTGAATATTGCCATTTTCATGCCTTAGCTGGCAGCTTAGAACTCCAATATTCTCATCCTCACCGATTCTATTGTAACATTTAAACAAAGAGTTTTCAACAAAGATTACATCGCTATTCAATAGCAAGATAAACTTCCCCTTGGCATAAGTCAATCCTAAATTATTCCCTCCAGAAAATCCAGTATTTACCGTACTTCTAACAAGTATTATATTTGGAAATCTATTAATGAAGAGACCAGGGTCACATTCCCGCGAGCCGTTATCAACTAATATAATTTCAAAAGAAATTCCCGTGGTATGTTTATAAATGGATTCTATACAATTGCAGGTCAAGTCAAAAGTGTTATAATTGATGACAATGATAGAAGCGTTAATATCCATCTGAATGAAACTATCTTTTTAGGATAAATGCGCCACGTTGTACATCGATTTCCTCCCATTTCAAATCTGGATATTTCTTAATCCAACGATGGACTGCGCTCCTATCATCAGCCCTTTTTGTGTCATCGATGACGATGGTTGCATTCTTAGACAGTTTTTCAAATAATACCGGCAAGGCTGGATACCTTGCCATCAATTGTATATTTCCTGGTGGCCCATCGACAATTAATAGGTCGATTTCGTTATTAATCGTTTGCTCATGTAAGGAGTACCATTTCCAATTTTTTCCATCCAAATTGTACTCGCATAGTGGTGCATGACGAATTTCCACAAATTCCGAAAGCTCATGGTGCTTCACTAACTCTCTTGTTTTGTCAGCAAAGACCTTGTCATGGTCAAAAGAAATTATTTTGCCTTTTCCCAATTTCTTTAATAGATACCCGATATATATCGTAGAGGTACCAGGTCCGCATTCTACAATTAACTCTGATTTATCCGCCAATATCTGATTGATGACAAGATGTAAAAAGTCAGGTTGGCAGGCAAAGCCGCCAGTTGCTGGCAGTATTTTATCTGGACGTATGATGTTTTGCACCTCATACAACTTTTGGGTGTTCTTCAGCTCATATAGATTTTCCTCTCTACCCCTATTGATTTCTCTTATTAAACGATCGTAGGTTAAAGACATAACCGTTAATATGATAAATAAGGCCAGACCTAATGATATCGAATAGGCATATCTACCATGGAAAAAATACAAAATGACGCATATAGATGTAAATATTCCGCTAGCTACCAAGGCAAACATTACCTTCTTGCTTTCAATAAGGTTAATTTTCATTCGCTGGTTGATTGTTTCACGGAAAATCTTCTCTTCATCTGCTTGATTCTTGAAATATTTCTAGAGTTTTTAATGAAAAGCCTGTAATCCGACAAATAATTACTCTTTGGAGGTTTAATACTATCCATAAACATGTTAATAGTCGCGCCCTCGCCCCACTTAAGCGAAGGCCATGTGCTAGGTTTCGCTGGATGGAAGTTTGATAAAAAATGACAATTATATTTATTTAAAGCCTTCCATAATCGAAAATAGCTCTCTCTAAATTTTACAAGCTGTAGCTCTTCGGAGGAATGACCCCAATTATTTATTTTAAACCAAAGTTCGCTTTCATCCCGAGCCCAACTTTGATGGACCACCCAGAATTTCGAATAATGATTGAAATGACCATTATTACGGGCTCGAAGGTACACCGGCTGATTCGTTGCAAATGGCATCATCTCAGGTTCATTATCACCAAAGTCGACATACAGAAATCCGTCATCAATTTGCTTGATTAAAGGTATAAAGGGGCAACAAATATTTATAGGCTTGTCTGATTCTTTAGGGGAAGGGTTCAATCCTTTTAGATAGTCAGCAAAACCCTTAAAATCTAAAAAATATTCATCGCTATCTATTTGTATATGCCACCCATTAGATCCCATTCTCTCAGCAATTTCCTTTCTTTGAAGGTTACAATTTTCTCTTGAGTTTAAGGTAGGTGAGGAATAATTTCCTTCCAACAATACAATTTTATTTTGCTTATCAATACTGGTTAAAAAATCTCTGAATGCCTTTTCATCAAATTTATAAGGGTTGCCAGACCATGAGTATCTATTCTTATCAATCCCTAAACAAATAATATCGGCATATTCATAGACTCTTGGCACCGAGATTTTCAAAAATTCCCAATCGTAAGACACACAAAATCCCACTTTTATATTTCCATATTCTGTCATATACTTCTTCCGAATCTCCATTTTGCCTTTACAAGACATACGCCGAAGGCTGGAGGGGGATTTCTAAAATTATTAAACCATTTTCCATCCGTAACTTGAATTTCAAACGCATCTGTAACATCGTCAATGAATGTGTTGAGATTTTTGATAGAAACTCCAACACTATACATGCCCTCTACTAATGGCAACTCATCGATCCTCATGATATATTCTTTGTAGCCTGCAAAAGAATTAAAATCGTCACCGGATAGATTATTGTGATGATACAAAACGGGCACTTGACTTTGATTAAATACCGTTGCTATAAGACTAAGATTGACTGACTTGAAAGTTGCATCAAGAACCTTATATTCAAAAACTATGTCAAAGCTTTGACCACAACTAACGGTGTCGATAGCATTCCCATCAGTATCCCGCAGATGTACCGCTGAAATAATTATTTCATTTGACCCATTACGGTTTTTTATCTCGTCAAGTTTTCCTAAAAAATCTGCTTTTTGACTTACTTGAAGATAATTCAAGATCGCCGTCTTAGGATCACCGTCATAACTGACGGAACCATTCTTCAGCACGATGCCACGCGTGCAGAGGTTTTCTACCACTGCCATATTATGACTTACAAACAAGATAGTTCGCCCCTGCTCCTTGCTTATTGAATTGATCTTACCGATACATTTTTTTTGAAACTCAGCGTCACCCACTGCCAGCACCTCGTCGATAATCAATATATCTGGGTCCAGATGAGCCGCTACCGCAAATGCGAGCCTGACATACATGCCACTACTGTATCTTTTGAGAGGAGTATCTATGAATTCCGTGATACCCGAAAAGGCCACAATCTCATCAAACTTTGACAGAATTTCATGACGCTTCATTCCGAGGATAGCTCCATTCATGAAAATATTTTCCCGCCCCGATAATTCAGGATGAAAACCAGTGCCTACCTCGAGTAAGGATGCAAATTTGCCCCAAAGTTCAATTTTTCCTGTTGTAGGCTTCGTGATCCTTGACATCATCTTCAAAAGAGTGCTCTTT
>DASVUU010000788.1:0-10821 GCA_036386935.1 Cytophagaceae bacterium
GAATATCTTAAGAATCTTGTACAATGAACCTATTGACATGCCTAAAAGGTCTGTTGTCCATGTTCTTGGTAATTCCATTATGAATACTTCCCTTGCCAATGTGTTGAAGCAGTATAGTGAACTTAAAAACAAACCCAATTACTATGTCAATGAAGCCGAGATAAATCGACTAGGATATGAACTCATAAATGTAAATAAGATCACAGAAGCTATTGCTATATTTAATCTAAATGCAATAGAACATCCTCAATCGGCTAACGTTTGGGATAGCCGTGGTGAAGCCTATATGTTGAAGGGTGAAAAGGCTCAAGCCATCATGGATTATAAAAAATCTCTTGAACTGGAACCTTACAATATGAACGCCATTAAAAAATTAAATGAACTGGGTGAGAAAGTTGCAGACCCAAAAGAGGCATTAGTAGCGGAGAAGGTATTAGATACCTATGTTGGCAAATATCAATTGGCCCCTTCTTTCGTAATTTCAATAACTAGAGAAGGTGGCCGTCTTTATGCGCAAGCCACAGGTCAACCGCGCTTTGAGCTTTACGCCCAATCAGAAATTAAATTTTTTGTCAAACTAGTAGATGTCAAAATCTTATTTGTAAAAAATAAGCAAGGTAGCGCGGAAAACCTGATTCTTTTCCAAGATGGACAAGAGAGGCATGGCAAGAGAATCAATTAGCTAAATATCATTAGTACTCAGAAGAAGCATAGAGCGATCCCTTGGTAAGATTGTGTTGGTAACGGTCATACAGCTTGCGCATCTTTACTATTGTTGTGCGGATAGCCACCGCTCCACCATGGCCTTTCCGTTGACAGGCCACCACTATTTAGGCTTTACAGTAATGCGAGAAATATGCTAGTCTATCTTCCGTATTGGAAGTCATTTATGATCGCTAGTGTTCATTATCGTAAACAAGGTTGACGCCCTTGCGATAAAGGCACGGACTGATGTCGGCGCCAGCTGCGCGGGCTTTTTGAATATCTTCGTAAGTTAAAACTTACTCTATATTGGGTCTAAATTACGCTTTGCTGAACTTAGACCAGAGGGGGAAATTCAGTATCGGTTTTGGTATGCAGTAACCACACTGTTGAATATGGACTGATGATGTTGTTTATCAAAAGCTGAATTACACTCACTAGAATCCGTGCCTACCGGCAGGCAGGCAGGCAGGCAGGGTGGAGCAAGGGCTGAATATTGGCTTTACACTAGTGCGAGAAATTCGCTAGTCTCTCTTATGTATTAATCATATACGATCGGTGTATTCGCTACTGTAAAAAGCGGGCGGACGCCCTAGCTATAAAAGCACCGGACTCATGTCGGCGCCAGCGGAGCTCCAGAGCAATAGAAGCTTTAATTTTTTACACCGATCATAATTAAACCTCCTCTAAAATTAATATTACACTTCTTCTTCCATCATTCACATCAGGATTAAACCCTATTTTCATTAAAAAATCTCCAGAGTAAATAACGTCCGGGTTAATTGTGGATTTGGTGTCTGGATAAAGGTTTACTTCTTTTATTTTATATTTTTTAGATTTATCAAGACCTTTAAGTTTTATCGGTAACCTGCTCTTTTCATCATACCTGTAATTAACTAAATAATTAAATATAACTCCTGTTGTCCTCTTTTCATTTAAATACATAAGAGAGGCTACATTATTTTCCTTTGGGTCCGACATGCGATATAAGTCTCCGTGCCATACCATCTCTTTTATTCCATTATAAGTAACTACTGCATTTTTACAGAATTCTAAATCTTTAGTTGGTAGTTCACTTACAACAATATCGAAACCAAGTTTGCCCATCATTGCTACATCCAACTTGAATTTTAAAGATTGCTTCCCCCAATTGGTTACATGGTTTGCGACGCTTATTGAAGGATAGAAGTAGGAATACTCCCATTGCATGAAAATTCGCTCTAAAGGGTCTGTATTGTCGCTAGGCCAGAATTCTGTAAAGTATTGCAGCGCTGCATAATCTACTCTTCCTCCTCCACCTGAGCATAGCATCATAGGCACTTTAGGATATTTTGCCCTTACTCTCTCTAATACGTTATATAAACCTCTGACATAATCAATGTATAAATGAGATTGGTTTTTTAAATGCGCAGAGTGTGCATTATAAATTACCGCATTACAATCCCATTTTATGTAAGCAAGGTCTGGGCTCTCCTTAAAAAGCCCGTCTATAGTATTAAATACAAAATCCTGTACTTTGGGATTGCTTAGATCCAAAACCAATTGATTCCTAAAGTAAAACTCCTCTCTTGCAGATTGTTTAATCACCCAATCCGGATGCTGCTCATAGAGTTCACTTTTAGGATTTACCATTTCCGGTTCTACCCAAATCCCGAATTTTACATTATTATTAGTAGCTTCGTTTACTAATGAGGAAATACCATTAGGCAACTTTTTTTTATTTGTTTTCCAGTCACCTAACCCTGCATAATCACCGTTTCTAGGATATTTATTACCAAACCAACCATCATCCAGCAGGAAAAGATCTACGCCTAGCTTTTTTGTATCTTTTAGAATATCAAACAACTTCTTTTCGTCGAAATCAAAATAGGTGGCTTCCCAGTTGTTTAACAAGGTAACTCTTGAACCGTTACCATCTAGTAGTTTGTAATTGCGTGCCCAACTGTGCATCTTTCTACTGGCTTCCCCTTTTCCGTTGTGAGATAACAGGTATAAGAATGCAGGCGTTTTAAATATTTCTTTTGGCTTTAAAGAATAGGTAGATGCAAAGTTATTAATGCCTCCTAAGACCCTTAAGTTATTCTGATGATCAAGCTCAAAATCAATTCTGAAGTTACCGCTCCATTCCAAGCCGCCAAAAAGAACTGTTCCTTCTTCTTCACCAGCTGGCTTATCCAATGAAACCATAAACACAGACGGCTGGAATAAGTTAGCCCTTGTACCTAACTTGCTATCGAGGGTCTTAATTCCATGGGTAAGCTTTGACTCCTCTGATTGCATTTCTTTTGCCCAGTCTCCATGGTAACTAGTAAGCCAATAATTAGCTGCTTTTAAGTGTAGGTTAGCAGAAGCATATTTCAATAACTCAACATTTTTCTTTTCCTGATGACTAATTTCACTCCATTGTTCAATTACATCTTCCTTATAATAGGTCTTATAGAATAAAATTACCTGAAATGGATATACTGGGTCTTTTAAAATGACAGTCCACAAAGAGACGTTCGCATTTATGTTTTTTGTTTCATGACTGATATATCTTAGGTCTAAAGAATTATTGCCGTCTGAATGAGTAACGGAAATAGAGGGTTCCGCTAAGCTTTTTGATCCTGAAGAGCTGTAAGCCGCATTTAATACTTCTGAATAGTCTCCAGCCTGTTTATAGGTTTGGGGAATGTTGGAGTATTCAGCGGACTCTGCTAACTTCTTTCCGAAGTAGATAATTTTCAGGCTTTTACTTTCATTAGTTTGCAACACCAAGGCATTGCTGCTGGTTTCTATTGGAATAGTAATAATTTGAGCCTGGAGGATAACCGATAAAAACGAACAAAGCCAAAAGGAGCTGACGCAGAATAGACGAACCATTTATTTTTTAAGGATTAAGTAAAACACACTAATTTATAACATTTTTTAAAACCATATTAGAATCGCTTAAAAAATTATCAGAAGCTCATTTAGATCTCGTGGCTAGAATACTATCTGTTTGCTTATAGTTTGTAATCTTCTTTATGGCTTTGCATCGACGCAATTGACATTGAAAATGGGGAGGAATGCTACTAATCATAAGATTACTGAAATAGCTATTATTATTTCTATGGAGAAAACATAACGGATAGATTTGAAACACTAATAAATTCTGAAAGGAGAATTCCAGCTAACATTCCTCTTCTCACCGGCATTACCAACAAGATGGTAGAAAAAAGGGCCTAAGAATACCCGTAATATTGAAATTAAAGATAGGAGTTGATGGTCTGATGAAACGATGCTTCCGCCAGGCCCTGCGCCGGTCTGGTGGAATGGTCTGTGCGGAGGGAGGTCTCAATTTTTTGTCCTTTTAAATCAACATTGTGGCGGGCATTAATAAGGTTTCGTTTTTAGCGATTTTAGTAAATGAGTTAACCCGTTTATCTTGATTTTGAAGATTGTAGCGAACATCATTCCAAGGTTTCCAGGTGGAAACCCTTCCTTTTGAAACACTCTAAATAAGAAACGGTAAGTTTCAATTCAATTCTCTCTTATATTTTCCAAAAAGCACCTTAGTCACTACTATTTGCTTTAATATCTAACCGTCTGGCTGATTGTCGACGTTTTCTAATGCAATTATATCAGATCCTTGCCGGGTAAGTATATAGCTCGAACCATCGGCCTCTTTGTTGTATTGATCATCGTGTGTCGCTTCTCTAGGATGTAGCCATGTTCTACGACGAGTATTTGGTCAGCAAGCCCGATGGTACTTAGTCGATTTGCTATCGCAAAGGTTTCTCTGCCTTCATCAACTCCTTTTAAGCTTTCTTGAATGTATGACTCGCTTTCTGTATCAAGGTTAGATGTGGCTTCATCCAGAATCAACCTCCCAGGGTCTGCAAGGATGACATGAGCAATAGCAACCCTTTGTCTTTGTCCTCCCGAAAGCTTCACGCCGCGCTCGACTATAACGGTTTGAATACCTGTATCATATCTATCGGTTAGTTCATTAACAAGGGTGATTTTATAGGCAAGCAACGACTTGTACAGGTGGAAATTACCTATTGAGACATGCGGTGCAAACGCAATACTCATGAATCCTTGTTAGGAAACGAGGACTAATAGGAGCGAGAAATTATGCTAGTCTCTCTTCGGTATTAGACTCATCTGTCATCGTTAGTGTTCATTATAGTAAACAACGGGCGGACGCCCTTGCGATAAAGGCACCGACTTATGTCGGCGGCAGCGGGGGGAAATCTGTTATTTTAACTGCTGAAATCATCGCGAGGATTTCTTTAAGACCTGCTGAAAATTTTTGTTTAGAGCCATTAAAAGAAGTAATTTGGAGCTAAATAATATCGACATGCGTGCATTAACCCTCCTGTTATTTATAAATACCATCGCTGCTTATTGTCAAATTCCTTTATGGCCTGATAGAGCACCTGGTGCAAACGGAGCCATGCCTGAAGATATTCCCACAGTTACGCCGATGCTTGCTGATGCTAGTAAGTTCTCTGGTACCTCTATCGTATTATTCCCTGGAGGGGCTTATGTGAGCGTGGCAACTGAGGTAGAAGGTACTCCGGTCGCAAAATGGCTTAATGATCTTGGCATCAATGTATTTTTAGTAAAGTACAGGTATGCACCCTATAAATATCCAATTGAAATAAACGATGGGTATCGAGCAATAAGGTATGTAAAAGCAAAGGCCAAGGAATGGAATGTAGACACCACGAAGCTTGGTATCATGGGATTCTCAGCCGGAGGACACCTTTCTTCTACTATCATTACACATCCAATATCGGGGAACAAAGACACAGCCGATGTAGTCGAGAGATATAGCTCAAAGGTCAACTTTGCCATGCTTATTTACCCTGTTATCACAATGAACTTGACTTATACCCATGCCTTTTCAAGGACTAATCTTCTTGGTAATAGGCCTCCGGCTAGTTTGGTTGATTATCTTTCCAACGAACGGCACGTGACAGGAAATACTCCAAAGAATTTTCTTATTCATTCAACAAATGATGATGTAGTGCCGGTGCAAAATAGTATTATGTTCCACGATTCATGCGTCCAGAAAGGAGTTTCCTCCACCTTGCATTTATTGAATGTGCAAGGGAACCTAAAGCATGGATTTGGACTAGGAAATAATGATCCATCTGCAAGTATTTGGCAGCAGTATGCAATAAAATGGCTTGACAGTTTGGGATATATCAATACAGCTGTTTTAAATACTGAGACAAAAGACGAAGAAAACTTATTGATATACCCTACAATCATTACAGACAATAATATTTACTTAAGAAACTCTCGCCCTCTTTCAAATATTTTGATCTATAATTGTCTTGGTGACAAATTCCAATTTTCATTGACTACTAGCAAAGAATTAACCGTTATAGACATTGGGGCTTTTCCTTCCGGAGCTTACCTACTTCACGTAATGCTTGAGGGTGGAAAACGTCAAATGCGTTCTTTTGTAAAAATTTAATTCTACTTTGTTAGCTCAAAGCAACAAATAGTCTGAAATTTTATATCTTATTGTGAATGATAAAGGGCGATAGTTAGAAAAGGAAGAGCTTTTTTAAAGGATGAAAATCATGCTATTGATATGAACTCGTCAGAAGCTGCGTACATCCATGACAATCCTGTTAGAAATGGTATAGTTACCAATGCGGAGGACTATTTGTATAGTAGTGCTTGTCACTACAAGGGAAAGCAAAGATTTGTGCAGGTAGAAATTATCAGCAGCATGTATTGCAAACTCAATTCTAGTAAGTCCTGGTAAGGAACGAGGACTATTGGGGAAAAAAATTTAAAACCAACTCGTCACGGCACCATTGCAAAAACATTTTGTTGTGAGCTGGTACTTTACTCCACCACGTTAATATATTTTAAAACCTCAGGTGTTATGGAAGCGCTTTGTCCCCTAATTGAAAAAATTTCTAAAAGTCCGGTCTTTGAAGCTCTGTCAGCTGTGTCAAATGTCAATAAGCCGCCAACTGAAGGTATGTGTGGCTGAAATATCCGTGTCCCGAATTCCGTCCTCTTGTCCTCGATTGAGTAACCAAATCCTTTCGCGTAGCCATAATCTTCACTCCTTATTATTGTCAGGCTAATATCGGTCTTATCATAATTTGTCGCTCTAATAGCTATTTCATTTACTTCAATTGGAGTAATTTTAAAGGAACCATTTAACTCACTACAGTTAAGTCTTAGTTGTCCCGATATTGTCACTGGTTGAAAATCATTCTTAAAAATACCTGTCAGTTCGGTACATGGGATTAGAATTCCTTTCTCGTCCGTTATTATTCTAAATCCATCGTCCGTATTGACAACAAGTCCAAAAATACTATTCACAGTCTCGGTTTTTGTCCCGTCACAACCGCATTTTTTGATTTCGGTCTTGTCTTCTTTTTTACAACCAAAAATTAATAATGTTATCCAAATAATTATTGTCAGTCCCTGTTTCATAATTCTTTGTCGTTTTTAAAAGTGCTTGCCCACAACGACCCAATAAACGCACCGGTACGTTAATTTGTCATATAGGGATCCCCAATGTAGGTATTTTTTATCAAACTAAATGCACAGGTCAAACTACAGGGTATGTAAGGATGATAATCATGCAATGTATGAACTCGTCAGAAGATCGCCTACATCCATGTCAATCCTGTTAGGACGGGATCCTTGCCGGATTGCCTGCCGTTAGGTAGGCAGACACAGCTTCCTGCCAGATTTCCGGCCGTTAGGTAGGTTGGCAGGAAAGCTTGATAAGTTTGCATTTGCAGCCGGTGAACTAAAGTAAACTGGCACATTTATAGTGAACAGTAATTGTTACCGGTAGGCGAAGTGAGATGTAAAATTCTTTGCAATTTCGTTGACACTAAAGGTCCTCAGAAAGCCCACTTGCGACTACACCTATAGTACGACACTTTTGCCTTGCAAGGTAATATTCATTTCTAATCCCAAAAATGAGCTATTAGGAAAAATTATAATCGCTGAAGTAATTTAGCATTTGAAGACTTTGATTGCCAGCTTTAAGGAATCATTTCGTGATAGAAAATTTAATCAAATGAGTCCAACCATCCTTATGCCTTTTGACGTGTTTTGCAGATTCGATGAGTTCAATCACTTTTTGTTTAAATGCCCATATCGTGGCTTTTCGCAAATTAATTTCTTCTGAAGTCCTGGCTAGGTTTACAGAATCACCTGAGCTGCTCACCAAATAAGTTATATAAAAAGCTTTCTGAATAGGAAATCTTAGTTTATGAAATAGAGTGCCGCTTGTCGCAGACTCTATCCATTTGCACTTTCCACATCGCCAGTTAAATTCTTCGACTTCGACGAGGTTTTTATAACCACATTTTCTACAAGAAAGATTTTCTTTATCATTCCATTTAAGTTTTGCCAGATAGGCATAGCAAGCAGTGTTGTCAGGAAATATATTGGTAAATTCGCTAAAACTCATGTTTTTCTGAAACACCCTAGCCTCCGCCGTTATTTTTATTTCAGATTTTAATTCTATGTTATGCGCTTTTAATAAATCATTCATTTCGCTTATCTGCTTGGTTCTGTTAGCGACCTGTATTTCCAAATCCTTGTTTAGCTCATCTTTTAATTGCTCACTCTTTTTGAGGGTGTCTACCAAAGTTTCTATTGCCTTATTTTTTTCAGATCTAAAAAAATTATGCCGATAGCCAATACTAAATGCAAAAACAAATATTTCTAAGGAATATATATTTACAAACACATAATAGGCATAGACTCCTAGCCAGTTTATGCGTAGACTGGGTAAAATGTACGATATCGGTCCGAATATCAATATGAATAAGCTAACTAAAGCAAATCCGTTGGGACTGCGGTACTCACTTCTGGTTCGAAGAGCCACCGCAATAAAAAAGAGTAATACGAATAAGTTAAACCAATCATTGGCAATCATAAGAATATATAATAGCACAGAATCATAATTAAAAATTTCTATGATGTTATTTAGAAGTTGGATCCCCATAAAGGATACTTTAAAACATAGCATTGCAACTACAATATGTGTAAACCATTTTGATCGTTTGTAATATCTCAAATACTCATAAAAGTAGAAGATTATAAAAACGTTCACCAGTTCATAGAAAATCGTATAAATGCTATATACAATTCTCAAGCTATTTATTTCAAAAATAGAGTGAATATACTCGTATAAGTAACCACTATAGGTAAGTCTCGAAAGCACCAAAGTCAATGAGTATAGAGCATAATACATATAAAGTTTGTCTTTCAAAAAAATGAAAAATATTAAGCTGAATGTGACGGCCAGAACGCCTAGTCCTAACACAAAGTAGTCGAATCGTGCAGTTTTTATTTCCTCCTTAAATTCCAATTGAAGATCAACTGCATTGAAAAAAAACGAATACCCCATGGTTGAAGCGATGCGAAGTAAGCAAACTACTGAATCTTTGGAGCACGGTAATTTCAGGTATGTATTGGGAGAATATAAACTTCTCTTATCAAATGGGACAGAAAATCCTGCTTCATAATGATAGAGAGAATCACCAACGAGATAATAAATCTCTATTTTTTTAAATAGGATATACGCATATGAGAGATAATATGACTTTTGCAAGTCACTATTTTTATAAGTGAATTTTAGCCAAAAGACTTTTTCTGCCGATTTAGGTGCATCGGGTGTAAATGGTTGAAAATTAATAGAAGAATCTTTTAATAGTTCTGTGGGCGAATACCGCTCAAGATTATCTTTTAAAATATGCACATCGGTTATTTCATAATGTTTACTTGCGGCGGTAAACGAGACCAGTGATAAAATAAATGAAAGGGCACATTTATTTAAAATTTTTAGGTTCATTTCGTTTCGTGTCTGGAGGTATTTATACGTTTAAATAAAAATTTTCAAAGGTCTATATATGAATTTTTTGAGTGGTTATTAAACAAATTTAATTTCTTGTCTAAGAGAATTTCCTGTGTCGTAACTATCATATAATCAACAAATTATGTTATAAATTTTTTGTTAAAGATAAATTTAGTCTTTAATTTTATAACAATTCAATTAAATATTTGCAGTAATCACATTTCGGAACCAGCACTTGAATGCTTAATCTATCTTATATGAAACAATACGAAAGAGTTTTACAAAGGGGCGTTTTGGAAATTAACTTTCCTATGCGGCCGTTAGATCGAGGGTTGTTAGTAATTGGAAAATTACTTGGACTTAGTCTCAAACTGGTCGCTCTTATTCTCTCTTTGGTTATTTTTTGCGGAATCACAGATATTTCCGCACAGATTTGTGAATCCTCATCTAAACCGACGCCTCAAATGGGCGCGCACTTGAGTCCTGAGTTTACTAATTTATGGAATATGCTTAATTCCGGATACGGTGAACTTTATGGATCTGCAAACATGGGATCCGCCGAGGGAGGTCATGCGTTAGTTTACCTCGACCAAGATGGTTGGCCTAAAGCTGGAAAGGTACACACCTTTATGATTACTTTAGATAATGTCAGCAATCCCAATCTTAAAGTTGCTGTCGGGGATTTGTTCCATTGTCAGTACAGGGGCACCAAGGATCAACTAACGCTGACCTCCGACGATGCGTCTATAGTAGGTCTTGTTGAGTCAGGAGGCTTTGTTACTTTTGACTTTAAAGTGATTAAACTTGGGACTATTTATTTCAAAGTGAATGGTAAAATAACAGACATTCAATTTATGCGTCCAGGCTATGAATTGTTTGACCCTAAACTTGTTACCGACGAACAAAAAGATTATCTAAGAGGTTTGGAAGTCCTTAGACTAATGGGCAATAACAAAAACTTTGAAAGAAAATGGGAGCACCGAACACCTAAAAATGCACCTTATGCAAATGTAGTATGGAATAATGATGAGAACGGTAATAGCATTTATATAACTGAGAATGACAAGGTCTACGAAGAGAGGGCGAGTAATCCTTGGTTGGCTAATAGCTTTAGTCAAGACAGAAGTTGGCCATGGGAAAAGGCTATTGACTTATGTAATTATCTCGAAAAAGATATTTATGTTACTGTGCCGGTTTTAGCTGATCTAAATTATATGCATGAATTTGCCAAACTTGTTAAATCACGACTCAAACCTACCCTCAATATCTATATTGAGATCGGCAATGAGTTGTGGAAC
>DASVUU010000789.1:0-3795 GCA_036386935.1 Cytophagaceae bacterium
TCAGATTTGTAAGCTTTAAAATGTGCGCAATAAAACCACCCAATCAAATAAATTCCAAACTTAGTCTTATATTCAGACAAATAACGACTTTCTAATTGATCTCCCAAAGCACTGTTAATCTCAGGATTCCAACATCCTTTTGTCTCTATTACTACCGTCAAAGGAATTCCTTCCTCAGAATGGGTCTGCACTAATATATCAATTCTCTCCCCGTCTTTGCGGCCGGTTGACTGTTTTATTTCAACCTCTCTATTAATAATTAACCTTTTGTCTTTTAAATCATATTCTAAATGCATCTTTACAAAGTCTGAAAGCGAATTTTCGTCTTTGTGGTTAAGTATATTTTTTCCCGTCTTTGGGTCCTTACAATAATTCCAAAGCAAACTTGCTGTTGGAGTCGTGCCTTTTAGCCTTGCCTGAAGTCGCCCTAGCGATTCATCTAAAATATTCATTAATTCAATCTCACTTCGAGCCATCCTTTTCTCTGAATCTTTCAACAGTATCTTCAATTCTTGAAGTTTGATTGGTGTCCATGATTTATTCCTTTTCTTCTCTTGTGCAAGATAGATCCACCACAGACTTGAATCAGGGTCATCTATTTTTTTTGCCACCCATTTTAACGCTGAGTAAGA
Source organism: Cytophagaceae bacterium (assembly GCA_036386935.1). GTDB lineage: Bacteria > Bacteroidota > Bacteroidia > Cytophagales > Cytophagaceae > DASVUU01. Next base: position 633 of record DASVUU010000789.1, read on the forward strand.
TACTTCTGTCCCTTCATCAATAAGATCACGTCTAATCTGGTCTCTTAATTCTGATATATAATCTCTTTGAGTTGGCGAATAAGCCCCAAGATGCTTTGGATCCTCATTTGGTGGATAGTGTTGAAACAACCAAAATAGTAATTTGGCTCTATCCATGTGACTTATGCTCTTTAATTGATCAGTACGTCTATAGCCTAATCCATAAAAAGCTTTTTCGATTAGGTTTTTCCCTATTGTGATATTATTTTCAATGAAATCCCATATTTCTGACCAGAATTCTTGGCGAGGATTACTTATCAAGAAAATGGTACAGCTAGATCCGAGATCTTCTTTAAAACCGTTTATTGTATCTATTTTAAACTTCCTAAAATGATGCAATGAAAATTCTATTGATATTAACGGTTCATTTTTATAAATGAAGTTCAAAATTGAACTTTGCGTATTTGCTGGTAGAGACCTGCCTGCTAGTATGCTTAAGCAAAAATCTGATAATTCTTTACAATAAAAATCGTTAAGATCATCTAAGTGAAAGCTATAGATCTCTTTGTCCGCAATTAAAATTGACTCTAAATAATTCTTTATCCAAAAGAGGCACTCCTTTTCGTTAATTTCATAAATTAATCTAATTATGATATTTTCTTCATGGGATTTCTCTTTATTTGGCGTAAGATAACAGTGCAATATAATAGGAATCCACTTTTCAATAATTTCTTTGGTAATTTCAAGCCACTTGGGATCATTTACTTCTGCCGCCAGCAAAATTAGAGCCTTATATCCAGCAAGCTCTCGTCTATTATATTGATTAGAAAAAACCCAACTTGTATCAATGTCCTTATATTCGTCTATATATCTCCTCCCAACTAATACAATCCTTTTTTGTCTCTCCGAATCTAGTTGTTCCCAAACAGGAAGTTTTTTTATATCAAAAACAAAATCATGATTGCTCCAATATTCAAGATAAGGATCTCGGCGCATCTCAAAAATCATTTCCCACCAAGCGTCTAAGTTCCCGTTAATTGATTTCTGAAGGAGCTGCAATGTTTTTTTTCTAGGGGAATCGGATTTTAATTTTTCCTTTCTTTTTCTTGCATTATCTTGATGCTTACGATTATTAATTAACTCGTCTTTTAAGATCTTCGCTTGTATTGAATCTATTTCAATAGGGTTCAGCCAATTACCAAGTATTTCATAAAATTCCGAATGTTCCGTTGCGGCTTCTAAAATCTGATTTATATGATAGTAGTTGTAGATATCTGTGAGATACCACAGTAGATGCACTATAACTTTCTTATTTTTTGGCCTTAGGTTAGGCAAAAGGTAAATAAGCCATTCTTTGTCATTATTATCTAACAGTCTTTGATTGTTGGCACTCACTCTGTACCAGATATTAAATGTTTTGTCTTCTTCGTTTAGATTGTTGATTATCTCTAACGCAATAATCCTTCTTTTATCGACTTCCTCTATAATAGGAAACGTTATGTTGTGATTATAAAGCTGCATTACTAGACTTGCAAATGATTTAATAAGCGACGAATCAAAGACGCTATTCCATGAACGTTCAACTAGAATATCAATCAATTCCTTAAAATCGTTTTCCATATTCCCTCGCCATAATATTTCTTTATTGGAAATACTTTCGACCGCAACTTTTATATCTGAATTTGGAATTTTTGAACCGACCGATCTTAAAAATGACCTATACGAGCCTGAGAAGTTTACCCTATTTCTAGGAGTTAAATAATTGATCATTCGACCCGTATCGATATACTTGGGATAAAGCACCTCGAGGAGAGTTCCTTTAATTTCATCGTCCTCATCGCCTTCGACTAAGTTTTCAAGGAGATTAATTAAATCTTGGTTGAATTCGTATGAATTAATATGCCCCAGCGCTTCTATTGCCTCTTTGCGAAGATATACCGGGTTTGATGTGTCGATCACTATCTTGTATAAACTGCCCGCAACTTCTACGATTCTACAAGTGCCAGCAAGCTTTATAGCAATCCTTCTAGGGATAATATTATGTCCGTTATTAGCAATATATTTCTCTACCTGGATTGATAAATTTTCATGTTTTAATTTTATGTAAAAGTCCTGATCTTGATAATCATCCATATGTTTATATTGTGAAGCCGATGATAAAAGGGACTCTACCAGTTTCTCCCTTTTATTGACTTCAACGTCATGATTTCTCAAGATGAATTCAGGATCTGAATTAATTAGTTCATCATAAATACCAGGGTTCATGCGCATCAACCATTTTGAGGTTTCAAATAATTGTGGCACTAACTTGTTCGTCTCATCATCAGATTTGATTAATAATGAAATTTGCCGCGAAGGAATACCCAGTCTAGTAATATGCCATGCCGCTAAGAATTCTTGAAAACTCCTATGCGACCAAGTGATATAATTATTGTTGCCGGATGTCGAGAATAATGCACAATTGAATAATTCGTTTAACTTAGGTAGTGTGATTTCTTCGTTATTGTTTTCTAATCGGAAGGTTTCGCCAACTAACTCGTCAATTGAAATTTGAAAGGTATCTAATAAAGACGAATCACGAACAAAAACGTTCCTGTTTGTAAAAATGCTATAGGAAGCTAACCGTGATGCAATAATAAGTCTCTGTTTAGAGCTTAAAGTCATTTTATCTCTATATCCCGCATTCTTATCTTCCGACAAACGCTTAAGTCCATTCAAGTATATGTGTAACCCTCCCCAAAAATAGGACTATAATTTAAGCGACAAAATTGTAACTTAATATAGTCAATATGAAAAAGCAAAGATTCACAGAAGCACAGATTGTAAAAGCTCTAAAAGAGCATGAAGCGGGGCGGAATGTTGAGGACATTAGCCGAGAGCTTGGTATTAATAAGGGCTCTTTCTACACATGGCGTAAAAGGTATGCTGGCATGGAAACACAGGAGCTTAAACGTCTCAAAGAGCTTGAAGAGGAAAACAGGAAGCTCAAGGCCATGTATGCAGACCTTGCCTTAGATCACAAAATTTTAAAGGACGTACTCACAAAAAGTTTTAAAGCCCTGCCAAAGACGATCAGAGGTGGACTATATTACCACCACTCATAATGTAAGTGTGGTCAGGGCTTGTCGTGTGATGCAGCTTTCTAAATCGATGTATTATTATAATTCATGCAAAGATGATACAG
>DASVUU010000790.1:0-1768 GCA_036386935.1 Cytophagaceae bacterium
TTACAAAGGTGATCGATATTTTTTTCTAATTCTTCCACCATATTAAATAATCTTAATACTATATTTAGTTATGAAGGCAGTCCAGGAGCAGTTATTAATTGATAAAGAGCAGTTGTTTATTCTAAAGGAACACAATATACCTCGCTTCCTCACACCACACCATTATCATAGAGAACTTGAAATCAAGCTTATGATAAGAGGCAGCGGTAAAAGCTTTATTGGTGATAATATCTATGAATATAAAGCGGGGGACCTGGTGTTGATTGGGCCCAATATTCCTCACCATTGGGTAAGCGACGATCATTATGAGCAAAATGGAACGCCCGCTCAATGTATCTTCCTTCAATTTCAAGAAGATTTTTTGGGCGAGGGATTTTATTCAAAAACTGAAGCCTATCAAATAAGTCAATTAATGCAAAAATCTCGTCATGGAATTCAATTTTTTGGTGAGGGACGAGCTAGGGCAGAATCATTATTATTGAAGCTTCAGGCACAAAGTGGCTTTCAAAAAATGATCTGCTTTCTTGAGCTGTTAAATGAGCTTGCCCAATGTTGGGAAATTAAGTTTTTGGGAAGGGCAAACTACTCGACCTTTTCTGTAGAAGAGGAAAAAGCGAGGATAGATACGGTTTATGACTACATTATTTCAGAGTTTAAAAATGAAATATCCCTTTCGAGAGCCTCTGAAATTTCGAATTTAAGCAAAGCAGCGTTCTGTCAATTTTTTAAAAAGCGGACTGCGAAAACTTTTAGTGATTTCGTAAACGAAGTCAGACTTAATTTTGCCTGTAGACTTCTACTGGAAGACAGGCTGAACATCCTTGAAATTTGCTATGAATCTGGATTCAAAAATCTTTCTTATTTCAATAGAAAATTTCGTGATGTTTATAAAATGTCCCCAAAGGAGTTTAAGAGCAGACGTAATTTCTAAGTACATCTATAGCTTAGCGGATATCTATGACCTTTATCACAAATTACCTGAATTTTGAAAGGTACCATTGTAAAAAGGAAGCCTTTACAACTTAGGTACAAAAGCCTTTTAAAAAGGGATTGAGAATGTCAGTACTTAACTTTAAAAATAAGCTAACCATTGAACTCTCCCTTAAAAGATATCATGCAAATGAAATTCATTGGTATTGCAATATATCTGAGAATAAATATTGATCTCCTTTTTTGAGGTAAACAATTTCCTTTGAAGACTAAGGATTGGTGTACCTTGTTTGGTCTTGAGGTATTTGCTCATCTCTTTGTCACATGGAATCGCCCACATGTTCTGCTCTCCACCTTTTACTTCTATACTATAGGAAGCGCGTAATACATCGAACAGCGATTTATTCTCCATAGATCTTGAAGTAAATCTCGGAAGGTTTATGTTGGAGATATAGGTTACCTCAAACATAATAGGTACCGCCTTTACCAATCTCAATCTTTCAAAATGAATGGCCCCTGATGTTTTCTCTCGATTGGAGAGTCCAAAAAAGAAATTATCTGGCCAATCAATAATAGAGGGTTTTTTTAATACGCTTGTTTGCAACTCATCGCTACCTACAACGGAGGATACTCCTTGAATCGAAAGAATCCGAAGACCATTTTTTCTTGGATTCACAATACTTCCCTTTCCTTGCTGCTTTGATATATATCCCTCACTTACCAATGAAGCAAGAGCAAGCCTAACGGTTGGTCTTGTGATCCCAAAGGAGGCACACAGTTCATTTTCTGATGGCAGCAATTCCCCTTCTTTATAGACACCTTTGACAATGTTTTCTTT
>DASVUU010000791.1:0-3958 GCA_036386935.1 Cytophagaceae bacterium
TCAATAAGCTAATCAACGGGGTTGAAAAAAATAAGTCCGCTAAAACTATGGTATTTACAGGACATTCCAACGCAACTATTTTTGAGGAATATCGTCATGAAATGCAGCTAGCAGCTCCTTATTACTTTGTAGATGAAACTATTTTAAAAACAATGGTAAGATCTAACCCAGGAGTTATCCTTATGAAGGATGGTACCGTAAAAGGTAAATGGCATTACAATGATACGCCTGACCCCGAAACAATCGGGGAACTTTTAAAATAGTATGATAAAATTTGTTGCATCAAGACTTTTATATGGTTTCTTAGTATTGCTTGGTGCAGTAATTGTCGTTTTTTTTATATTCAACGTGCTTCCTGGCGACCCCGTATCAATGATGGCTGGGCAAAGGACGGACGTTTCTACGAGAGAGACTATTACAAAGGAACTTGGTCTAGATAAGCCTCTTCCTAAGCAATTATGGCACTATCTTCAAGACCTCTCTCCTATTTCTGTTCATGAAGACACTCCCGAAAACCTGGTAAAATATGAATATACCAAGCTTTTCAAATTTGGCGAAGAAGTGGCAGTTTTAAAGACACCCTACTTAAGAAGGTCGTTCCAGACGAATAAAAGGGTAAGCGAAATTATCGCGGAAAACATGGAAGGAACGTTATGGCTTGCATTGGCTGCCATGCTCTTTGCTACAATATTTGGTGTTACCTTTGGGATACTTGCCTCTCTTAAACAAAACAGCTTTCTAGATCATTTCTTAGTGTCAATTTCGGTCATTGGAATTTCAGCACCCCCCTTCGTGACTGGTGCATTGATGGCTATGGTTTTTGGCTATTATCTATCGGACTACACTGGCCTAAATTCTTCAGGACAGCTTTGGGAATATGGCCTTTATGGCAAAGAACTAATTCTAAAAAACCTTCTACTGCCAGCGATAACTCTTGGATTAAGGCCCTTGTCCATCATAGTGCAACTCACTAGGAGCTCCATGCTTGATGTGCTTTGTCAAGACTATATAAGAACTGCTCGTGCCAAAGGACTAACGCAGATTTCAATAGTCTTGAAACATGCTCTTAAAAATGCGCTCAATCCTGTGATTACCGCGGTGTCCGGTTGGCTGGCTTCGCTCATGGCAGGCGCTTTTTTTGTAGAATATGTATTCAATTGGAAAGGCATAGGATCAGTCACCATTGACGCAGTTTACAGCCTTGACTTCCCAGTAGTAATGGGGTCCACCATATTTGTAGCCTTTATTTTTATCATCATCAGCATATTTGTTGATATTCTATATGCAGCAATTGACCCTAGGGTAAGATTGAAAAACTAGCCTCAGACAGCTCTCAATTACGATGTTTGTCTAATACTTTTATTAGGACCTCGTAAATCTTTTTTTTTCAACAGGAATACTTGATGTAACTTGCAGCATTGTATTTTAAAGAAGTCCCCATGAATATATTTTTAGTTGGGCTACCAGCATCAGGGAAAACCACCTTAGGGAAAAAGTTAGCAAGATTCTTAAACTATGAGTTTTTAGATACTGATGACCTAATCAAGCAACGTGAAAGGGTTACGATCGAAGATATTTTTGACAAAAGAGGTGAAGATGCCTTCCGAACTATAGAAAAAGAAATATTGGAAACTGTAATCCACCTCAAAGACAAAGTAATTTCTACAGGAGGAGGTATGCCTTGTTTCCACGGAAATATGGATAGAATGAATGAATATGGAACGACTATCTTTTTGGACGTTCCTGTCAAAGACTTACTAATGCGGCTTGGGAATGACGGTAAAGAGAATAGGCCACTCACACGTGGAAAAAACGAGGTGGAATTATATCAGTTTCTGGAGAACAAATACAAAGAGAGGTCGCCTTTTTACAAGCGAGCTAAAATTATCTTGGAGGGGAATAAGATTAAATTAGAGAATATAGTCGAGGCTTTAAATATAGAAAGTCAGCAAAAGTAGAAAATTTACTTTTTCTTAATCCACATACTGTTTCCCCTGAAACTTAAAAAATAGTCGCCAGGGGAAAGCGAACTTATTTCTGTATTCAAGCCTGTCCCCTTCATCATCCGCATACCTTTCTTATTAAAGATTTCAAAACTTGTTTCTTCAGGAAACTTGATACTCCAGTTAGTCAAATCTATTTCTGGCTTTAGGGGAGTAACAGCTATTTTCTCGAATACTTCGGACCTATTTTTATATTTAAGTTTGTAAAGGCCGTTTGCCAAGTCGCTCAAATCCACAGAATCTGCAGTGCCCGTACTTACTATTTTCTCCTTTACATCTTTGATTTCGTACTTTACCTTTTGCGTGAAATAGATTTTGCTGCTTGTTTTTGTAGGGAAGAAATTCACCTGCCCGCTAAAAATTTTATCGAGCTTTTTCTCAATATCATATTCATCTAGGTCAATGGCAATGATTATTCCCTTTTCATTCACTAAGAAAGTAGATGGGATGGCCTCAATTCCATAGTTGATGGCATGTTTCGAGTTCCACTCTTTAAGGTCACATCCATGTGATTTCCACGTCAATTGATCCTTTTCGATCGCCTTCACCCAAGCAGCTTTTTCTTTATCAAGCGAAACACTGAATATCTCGAACCCTGAAGAATGGTACTTATTATAAAGTTTTACTAATTCAGGATTATTAGCCCGACAAGGACCACACCAAGAGGCCCAAAAATCTACCAACACTATTTGCCCTTGAAGAGCCGATAGCTGTATCACTTTGCCAGAGGGATCCTGTATAGATATGTCTGGGGCTTTGTCACCTACTTTTACATTGGCACGCCCTATCAGACTACTGGTAATTAGGGCAAAAATTGAGAGATATCGCGCAATCATAACTTTACTTTTCTATGTAAATCTACCAATCTAATTGATTAAAAATCAATCTACTTTAAAAAAAGGCACCCAGTGTAAATGTCAAATTAGTGTTCGATGACTTTACTGTTGCGACCGGTTCATAGCCATATAAAGAATATGGCGCGTAATATCTCTTCGAAAATGAGTTAACTAGTGCTACGTCAAAATAATAATCGTCTAATCTTATTCCGCCGCCAGCGCTAACAACTAACATGTCACGACCTAAGCCTTTTGAAGTAGATAATCCTGAATTGGATCCATATGGGTCCTTGTAATACCCAGCACCTACTCGAACTCTGTAGAGGTTAAATCGTAATTCCGAACCGACATTTAAATTGAAAGTGTTCCTCAACTGAGACTTAATTTGTTTATTATCATTCGTAAAATTACTAGAAGCCTTTTGATAAGAATCTGCCGAAAATCTTGCATTATTATAAGCGACATATTCAGCATCAGCAGTTATGAAACCAAGTTTCCCAAACAAAACCGTCATTCCGCCTTTTAACCTCATTGGGGCGGTTAAATTGTATTTAAAGTCTCTAGGAACCATGTCAAGATCCTCACTGGAGCCATCTGAAAATGTCGTTGAGACAGAGTGACTTTCCACACTGTTTAAGGAATAATAAGTAGGGGATTGTATCATACCGCCGAATCTTATAAAATCTGCAGGCTTAACTATAACACCGATTTTAGCATTTATTCCCAGGCCACTTACCTTCAAATAGTCCGTCCAAGTGAAATTGCTAATGCTCGGCACATAATTAGTCCCGCGTTCAGTATACACATTTTCCACAATATATCTAACGGTTGGTATGCCTACACCCCCGCCTAGATATAAGACATCACCAATATTTCCTCCATAAGCAAAGTCCCACTGGTTTTGTGCACCCCTTGTGAGAACGGAAGCTTCTTGTCTGATAGGAAAGGCACTTGATCCTCCATTTACAAATAGGCTTGAATATCCATTGGTCTTGGTTCCTTCAAAAAGATATCCATGATAGGCCAAGGGTACAATTCCTCTTATTTCTCGGCTGCTTCCAAAACTAGCAGAATCATACCCACCTGCTTCTGCTGCCTCTGCGAAAAAATCAGTTAGTG